>NZ_AZRI01000030.1:0-75535 GCF_002895585.1 Petrotoga sp. 9T1HF07.CasAA.8.2
ATAATTTTCTTTTAATTTAAAAGCATCATCTGGTATGGATAGGTCTCTAAACCTCTCAATTCGTCTTCTCAGAGTATCTTTATCAAAATCGATCACAAACTTATCCCGTGCTGTAACAATTCCAGTGCAATTTACAGGAAAAATATCGGTAACTTTCCAGAATTTATTATATTCTTCTTCAAATGTGGTATCTTTTGGAACAAAGAAATAGAATGGTGAAATAGGCTTAACTTCTTGCCATTTAACATTATCTATTGTGTGCCTGTCTAACCAATGATATTTAGAGTCTCTTAATCCCCACAGGTCAGTATAGTAAATTTTCTTCTGCCCTAAATTTTTATTTTTTATAAATATTCCAATGGCAACTCCTTGCTGTATATCAAAAACGTTTTCATCTTTGCCGCCATCAGGACATTTTTCCTTTTTTAAAGAATTTCCATGCAAGTTTAAGATGAAGATTCTATCAAAACTTTGCAGTAGGGATTCCCTCATCCCTCTGAATGTAGGGTTATCAAGATAACTGTGATTAGTAATAAAACCTACAACACCCTCACCATTTTGATCTATTTTCCACTGTGCATATCTTATGAATTTGACATAATCGTCTTGTAACCAGAGTTTTCTCTCTTCAAGGGATTTGCCATCTACAGTATAATAACCATCATCTTTGCTTCCATCTGCTCGTGTATAGCCTTTTTTCAACAAATCATCAATCCACTTACCCTTATTGGCAGATATACCAGAATAAGGTGGATTACCTATTAAAACAAGAATTGGCTTCTCCGTCTTTATTTGATTTGCAATTCTGCTTTCCTCTGTTATTTCCCTCATGAATAGTAAAGGATCATGAACCTCTGATTGTTCTAATGTGTTTGTAAGGTAAACTTGTATTCTGTCGTCATCTTTAAACCTGTAATGCCATCTCTGGAGTAGGTCTGTAATCTTTAAATGGGAGATTACATACGGCGTGATTAAGATTTCAAATCCATAAAAATGTTTTAGAAGGTGATTCTCGATTTTATCAAAAATTATACCTCTTAACCCTTGATTCTTTAACTCTCCCAATGCAACAAGAAAAGTTATCCAGAAAAAAGTTCCCGTTCCAATCGCAGGGTCAAGAACATTTACACTGTCATCTGCAAGACCCAATGATTTATCAAAGTGTTTCTTCAAAATTGAATGTACAGAATTTACAATAAAGTTTACAACAGGGCGAGGTGTATAATAAACTCCCAGATCTTTCCTCTTCTCAGGCTCATAATAATTCAAAAAATCTTCATAGAAAAATATTATTGGATCTTTGTCCTTTTTGCCACGCTTATCAATTTTGTTTAGAATCTCCTCTAACTTTGCAGCATTTAGTATATCGATAATGTCATCTACAATCCATGAGATATTTGGAGGAAACTCTTCACCAGAAATATTTAAGAAGATGCGTTTAATCACACCAACATTTTTAGGGATATAGTATGATGCGGTTCTTCTATCTAATTTACCTCGGCAACTTCTCTTAGCCAAAAACAAGCCATAGGTGATGGTCTGGGCATAGGCATCTGCACAATCCTCTAATTCTACATCTTTGATGAGTTCTTTTATACCCAGATAAAAATCATAGATTGATGAAGGAGATTCATTATTTTTAATCTTCTCCAAATCATTCAAAAGTTGGTCTTTAGCCAGTTCCTTCAATAATTTCGCTCTTTTAGAGAGTTCTACAGCCAGTTCTTCAGCTAATACTATTGTTGGTAGTTTATACTCAAAAAATTCATTTATGAGAGAGACAAATGTTTCGATTTTTTCTTTAGAGATAGATAAATTTCTTTTATCCAAATCGGAAAGCATGAAAAGATTGCAATCATAAACCTTGCGCCCTTTTCTAATGAGAACAAATTGAAGATAATTAGTGAGTATTAGATTATCAATACTTTCAATATATTTTTTAAGTTGGTCTGTCTCGAGTATTTTATCTAAATTTTCTCCAAGGTCTTTTGTTTCTATAAAACCAATTTTTCGGTTATTATAAAACGCCTTAAAGTCAGGTGCACCAAGCCCAGCAGCTCTTTTTGGTTCCTGAGTAAGATTATAATCTGGATTTAATCCTTTAATAAAATTTTCAAACGGAGTTCTGTAAGTCCATTCCGTATAATCTCCGTGTGAGTATATACTGTAAACTTCTTTAAAGTAATTTTTTATATCTTTCTCAATCTTACTGTTATCAACCATTCATATCACCTTTGAAGTTTTTTTCAGCATCCGATAGAATCTCATTATAACGTTTTCGGTGTAGCAGAAGTTCGGCGAAGCCGAATTTGGACGGAGCAAAGTGTTGGCTTTTACATCTTGTTATGCAATGTGTATAGGTTATAAGGGAACCCCTTTTTTAATTGCATCGTTAAGTTTACCCATCATATATCCTATTCCTTTACAATTACTTAGTGGGGTAAGAATTTCCTTTGATGAAAAAACTCTATTAGCCATTTCAACATAGTTTTTTCCACCTAAGATTACAATTTGTCCATATCTATCCAATTCCTTTTCCTTCACTTGAGCAGAAAGCTCCTTTGTAGTTATTGGATTTGCTTTTCTGTCATTAAAACTTACATTATAAGGCCCGGGAACTATATCATTTGGGAATAAAAATCCATATTTTGCAGATAGGATACACCATGAAGAAGGGTAAAACCTCATGGCATATTCTCTACACTTTTTAGCAAATGGCCCAATATACACATATTTTGCTTTGGTGGGTCCCGCATTCGGATTCTTATCCCATATTTTCTTGTTTCCACATGGAACTACACATAGTGTTTTCATGTTTCCAACTCTACTATCCTATTTTCTATTTTAACTTTCCCTTTAATACAAAATTCTCTCGCTTCACATCTATTAAGGAGTGGACAATAGCCTGTCGTCTTATCTCGGTTTGAACAACCATATTTAGACAAGTGCCAAAGTGGTTCATCTACATCTAAAGCAATCATTGGTCTGTTCTTAATACTCAACCCTTTTACACTTTCAAACCATGCTTCTCTTATATATTTAAATAGTTCACCCAATTTACCTTTGAATTGTCCTCTAACAACTCCAGTAGTTAATGTCGCTCTTGCTATATGTATATCTACAGGGATAGGCACTTCCTCCAAATTTCTTAAATGTGTTATGCCCACATTGTCCCTAAGCATCCTCAACCACAATGGTCCTATTTTAGGTCCACGCAAGTATGGATAGTCTGGTACTAATCTTCCATTATATAAGTGAGTATCGTTTCTTAGGCGGTTCAAAATGAGGGATGAATCCCAGTTGCAGTTTTTAAGAAATTTGCATGGATCGCCTTCCCATTTTTTATAAAAAGTAATCCCAATTGTTCGCCAAATGTAAGCGTCTTTTTTAGTTTTCTTTGACAATTTGTATTTTTGCATATCTTCAATTATTTTTCTGAGAGGGGTTTCATGTAATAGTTTTGGATCGAATAAATATCTTGTTTCTGGGTCATCAAAAGTTCTTCTCGAACTCTCCCATAATGATGGAGCATCCCTTTGATAATCGATAGAAACGGTGAGTGTCAAAAAGAGTATATGATCAAGAGAACCTCTTACTACCCTATTGGGCGTTATATCTTCCGGCATATCAGTTCTTCCATGAATACCCGTGGTAGAAAAAGAATCATAGAGGAGTTCCGCGACCTTCTTTCCTCTTTCCTTGTCTATTATAATTGACATATTTTACATTCTCCTATGTATTTTAGAGTTATGAGAAGTTTTTTCGACAGAAGGGAGAAAAATTTGGGAAATTTAGGCGCCGAGGGTGAGGCGGCTAATTCAATATGGTGGAGTTGATGGGATTCGAACCCACGACCTTTGCCTTGCGAAGGCAACGTGCTCCCGCTGCGCTACAACCCCCTCTTCTTACATTATATCAAAATTCATCAAAGAATTAAATTTCTTGTATAATTCCATCTCTAATTTGAATAATTCTATCGGCTCTTTTTGCAATATTCAAATCATGGGTAACTACCACAAGTGTTGTTCCCTTTTCTTTTCTTATCTCCTCTAACAGTTCTATTATTATTTCACCATTTTCGGTATCAAGATTTCCAGTTGGTTCGTCAGCCCATATAACCTCTGGTGAATGTATTATAGCCCTTGCAATAGCAACTCTTTGTTGCTCTCCACCTGATAGCTCATAGGGGAATCGTTCTACTTTATTATCAAGCTTAACTTTCTTTAAAACTTCATAAGCCTTTTCTTTTGAGGTCTTGTTCTTTTCTCCTAAGATCAACAAAGGCAATTGGACATTTTCTAAAACCGTCAAAACCGGAATAAGATTAAAAAATTGAAACACAAAACCCATGTTTTTGGCTCTGAAGGAAGTCCGTTCTTCTTCTTTCAAATTTTGGAATGGAACCCCTTTAAAGTAAATCTCTCCGCTGGTAGGATTATCAATTGCGGAAAGGCAATTAAGCAAGGTCGTTTTACCTGAACCTGAAGGCCCTAATATACCTATAAATTCACCCTTTTTTATAGTTAAGGTAACGTTCTTTAAAGCTTCTACTTTTATTCTTTTGTCGTTGTACACTTTGTACAATTCAATTGCTTTTATCAAAGCGCTATTTTTGCTCTCAACTTCCATTATCCAATCTCCCTCAAACTGTCTGCCGGTGTGATTTTAGTTATTAAAAACGAAGGTATCATCAAGGTTAGAAAAGTGATTAAATACACCATTCCAATTATTCCCACTACATTCAACAAAGGAAAATAAAAATCAACATTTCCTAAAAATTGAAAGATGGCGAAAATAATATCCTTCGCGACTAGGTAACCTCCAACAAGACCAATGAAAGCTCCTACGGAAACAATGCTGAAATTTTCAATGAGAAGCCCCTTGGTTATATCTTTTGAACTTGAACCGATTGCCCTTAGAGTTCCGATTATTCTTTGGCGAATTATGCATGATCTTACAGAGTACAGTGCCAGTCCTGAAAATCCACTAATCAATCCAAGATAAAGCATTCCAGTTGCTAGAGAAATTATACCATCTATCCCATTATAAATAGTCTGTAATTCCTCTTCTATAAAAATAGGATAATCAAAAGTTGACATATATTTCTGCTTGACTTCGTCAATATTTTCTTTAGGCACATTCCCTAAAAGTATATCGACACTTTTTACGCTATTAGGTTTGGATACTATACTTGCTACATATTTTACAGGAATTGTAATATCTTTTAAGTTAAAAAAACCAACGACATCGTAAGAAACATTAGATACTCCACCTAAGGGTGTAATGGAGGAAAGATTACCCTTCACGTACTCTGGAATTTGTTCTTCATCACTAAATTTTCCATAAAGAACGGTATTTTTACTTTTCAGTTCCTCTCTCCAATCTGTTACTGATTCCGATGGAATTATCGCCGATTCAAGAAAAGTATTGTCTACAAAAGCTATAATCTGTGAATCGAGAATGGCAATTTGAACCTTTGTTGGCTTTTCTATCCCTTCATAAACAGCTATATCATCAGAAAAAAATAGGTTTTTTATAGGATTTGATACAACCAAAAAATTATATCCAAATAATCCTTCTTGCATAGAAGTATCAACAAACCTAACCAAATTCGCTGGTATGGAAGAAATAACAATCAAACCAAAAATAATTATACCAAACATTAAAGAAAGCATTAAAACTCTAACTGGGAATCTTTCAACATACGAAAATCCCAAAAGAAAAGGAACACTCTTCTTTGAGGAAAACACTTTAGAAAACCTTTTTAAAATTGGAATTATAGAAGTAAAAAAAAGAACAACGATGAAACCGAATAAAAAAGATCTTTGAAAAATAAAATTAAAAGATAATGCTCCCGAAGAGAGAGAAAAAAATGTTTTACTAAGGATCATAAGAAAAACGGATAACCCAACATTAAACAAGGGGTTTTTGAATACAAATACTAATCCCACTGAAATCAAAATTAATCCCAGGATTTCAAACTCATTTGCAAAGGACATTAAAAGAACACCAGATATAATAAAAAGAAGAGAAAACCATCCGTTAATACCATGAGGCACATATGCCTCCACATCTTTTTTCAAGGATTCTACAGGAGAGTTGTTGGAAATTTGTAACCCTTTAATAATAAAAATGATCAATGGTATTACAATACCTATTAATAAACCAAATATTATTGTTCTAACACTTAATTCATAAGGAACGACTGTAAAACTTCCCAAAGTTTCGAAAGTTAGACCTGATGCAATTTCACCAAGTTGATTTAATAGAACAGCTCCTATTTTCGCCCCCAAAATAACTCCTATTGCTGAAGATATCCCAAAATATAACAAAGCTTCCATAAAGAAAAGAAGTAAGATCTTAAATCTATTAAAACCTAAAATTCTTAAAATACCTACAGTTTTTTCTTGCTCGTTTGCAAAATTGTTCCCGAAAACGATAACTAATATTAAACCCGCCAATATTGAAAAAGAACTAAAGGCAAAAACAATATATCCCAGAATTTCATTTACTGGGGAATTCAAAAAATCTTCTTTTATATTATTAATCTCTAAATTTGAAGGAAGGGAAATATTGGAAATATCTACATTTTCGGATTCAACAAAATCCACATACGCCTTTGAAGGATAAACTGTATTACCTTTGAAATCCGATACATTAACAAAAACCGATCCCGGATATTGTGCCATCTCTCCTCGGTAATTCAAAAAACCTTTCTCACCAATATGAGAAATCTCTAGATTCTTTGAACCTCCCGGCATATGAATTACAATGGTTTCTCCTTCATTAACTCCAATTTCGTTAGCTATCTCTTGAGAGACAACTACTTTACCTGGACTTAAATCAATATTTTGACCTATAAAGTTTGAAAGATCTTCTCCTTCAACCGCAACAACCAAAACTTCCAAAAAACGACCATTATTTTCTATTCTTCCGAAACTTTCTGAAGCCGGTAAAATGTTTTTTACTTGGGGATTGCTTTTTAGATCATCTAATATCATTTGTGACAAGGGAAAAGAGAGAAATAGTGATGTCCTGTTATTAACAACAAAGGCATCCGCTTGACCAAAATTAACTTCCACTTGAGTTTTTCTATATGAAACTATTGAGTCATTAAGGGAAAGAGAAGAAACAGTTAACAAAGAAGGAATGATAGCCCCTAACACTAGCAAAATGCTTACTTGCCATCTCTTAAAAAAATTGCGAAGGGCAAATTTCCAAAAAAACACTAAACCATCTCCCAAAATGCTTTATTCAGTGCATAGTGTTATTTTATCAAATTACTTTCAAAAATACTATAGTTTTACAAAAAATATATCAAAATCGATTACATAATAAAATGAGTTTGTGAGCTCAATAAAGTTCTTTATATAAAAATAATAAAAAAACAGAAAATTAACCTTCAAAAAGATTCGATATAATTATATATTAGTTAGAGCTTCTTAAGGCAAGTAATTCTAAAAAACAGGAGGGAAAAATAAATGCCGGAAGTAAAAGAATTTCAAGCAGAAACAAAACAATTACTCAATCTAATAATAAATTCCATTTACACCCACAAAGATATATTTTTAAGAGAGCTGATTTCTAACGCCTCAGATGCGCTTGATAAAATCAGATTCTTATCTTTGAAAGACCCTAGCGTTCTACAAAATGATACTGAATTGCAGATAAGGATTGAAATAGACAGAGGTAACAACACTTTGATAGTTGAAGATAACGGTATCGGAATGTCTTATGAAGAGGTAATCGAAAACTTGGGAACTATTGCAAAATCAGGCACCAAAAACTTTCTGAACCAACTAAAACAGGCTCAATCTGAAAACACTGTAATAAACCTAATAGGTCAATTCGGTGTTGGATTTTATTCCGCATTCATGGTTGCAAAAAAAGTTATTGTAGAAACAAAAAAGTGGGATCAAGATAAAGGTGTAAGATGGGAATCCGATGGAACAGGAACTTATTCAGTTGAAGAATGTGAAAAAGCCAATAGAGGAACTAAGATTACCTTAATATTGAAAGACGATTTAGATGAGGATGAAAATTATTTGGACCAATATAAAATTCAAGAATTAGTCAAAAAACACTCCAACTATATAAAATATCCCATAAAAATGAAATGGGAAGAAGAAGTAGAAGCAGGTAAAAAGAAGATAACCGATAAAATACTTAATTCGATGGTTCCCTTATGGAACAAAAACAAAGAAGAAATATCTCAAAACGAATACAACGAGTTCTACAAAGAACATTTTTACGATTGGAACGATCCTTTCGATGTTATTCATTTCAAAGCTGAAGGAACTACGGTTGAATTCACCGCATTGCTTTATATATCTTCTAAGTTGCCGTTTACCTTTTTCAGTAAAGATTACAAAAGGGGCTTAAACCTCTATTCAAAGAACGTTTTTATAATGGAAAACTGTGAAGAAGTTCTCCCCGATTATTTGGGTTTTGTTAAAGGATTGGTGGACTCTCCCGACTTCTCTTTGAATATCTCAAGAGAAATACTCCAGAAAAACAAGCAACTTAAAGTAATAAGAAAAAATATTGAAAGAAAGATATTAGACGCTTTAAAATCAAAACTTGAAAACGAAAGAGAAAAGTACGTGGAATTTTGGAAAGAATTTGGAAAGGTTATAAAGGCAGGATTATATCAGAATATACAAGAAAAAGAAAAAGTTCAAGATCTGCTTTTATTCGAAAGTTCCACGTCTGATAAAAATATGGTAACCCTTAAAGAATATATTTCAAAAATGAAAGAAGATCAAGGTAATTACATATATTACGCTGTAGGGGAAAGTAAAGATATTATTGAAAATCTGCCCCAAATGGAATCCTTCAAAGAAAAAGGTTATGAGGTGTTGTATTTAACAGATGAAATAGACGAATTCCTCATCAAATTGATGCACGACTACGAAGGAAAAGAATTCAAATCGATCAGCAGTTCAAATGTAAAAATAGATGAGAAATTTAAAGAAAAAGAAGAAGAAAACAAAGACTTGCTCCAAAAAATAAAAGAATATCTGAAAGACAAAGTAAAGGATGTTAGATTAACAGATAAATTGAAGGAATCCCCGGCATGTATAGTAAGTGCCAACGAAGCAATCTCCTTGAACATGGAAAAGACCTTAAAAAATCTAGAGCAACTACCCTTTGAAGCTGAAAAGATCTTAGAGCTAAATCCTGATCATCAAGTATTTAAAATATTAACAGATATATACCACAAAGATCCTAACTCAGAAGAAATTAAAGATTACGCTGAATTACTTTACAACCAATCTTTGTTACTTGAAGGATTAGAAATCGAAGATAAAGCTACATTTGCAAAACTCATAACAAAGCTAATGATAAAATAAAAAATTAAAGACGCCCCAAATGGGCGTTTTTCATTTTCAAAAGGGTTACAGGGTGAAAGACTATTAAACAGAGTTTCTGAGTTTTTATGGTATAATTGAAGTAATAAGGGAATATTTTGAGGGGGTCTCATGCCGAAACCGAAGGAAGCTCTTTTCTTTATTTTTTTACTATTACCTTCATTTTTCTTTGGTTTTTTCATAGATTATGATTCATCCATTAACGCCAATATTGTATTTTTTGAAACGCAAAGTAAGTTTGAAATTTATTCAAACGATTCAAAGACCATTTACAAACTTTTTTACGAAGGGGAAATCTTTGAGCAAGCTAATTACAAAATTAGTAAAGGACCTGTAAAAGAAGTCTCTTCGTTAAAAAATGTAATTACGATCAAATTTCTTTATCCAATGAACAATTTAGAAATAAAGGACGATAGGATAATTTTTTATGGATATGAACCATACACTTTTCAAAAGATAAACTTTGAAAAAATAAAGTTAGATGATGCTATAGACTTGTTGTTTACTTACATTGGCTGGAATTGGATAAAAACGGAAGAATTGCCCGACACTTTTTTCGCTATAAATTCAAATGAAATACACATAGAACATTTTTTAAGAATGCTGAATGAAGTTTATTCATTAAACGCAATTTTTTACGATGAAGATACAGTATTGGTAGGTAAACAAGCTTCGGCGTTTGAAAATGATCTGCCTTTATTCATTGAAAATGAAAATATCTCTGAAGAAAGTTCCTCAACCAATTTTATGCTAGCCTCTTCAAAAGAAGATTCTTTAGATAGAAACCAAGAATATTTGCTTTTCTTTGAATCAAAGTATGACCTAACCCGTTTAGAAAAAATCTTTGATTGTAAAGTAGCCTTTTTTGAGGATAATTACTACGCAATCCTTGCCAGAGAAGGCGAAAAAGACCAAATTAACGAACTGATAAATTATTTGAACGAAATTCCAGAAACAAAAGATGTTTTACCTATAACACCACAAGAAATTAGCGAACCATCCACTCCTATTGAAAAGAAAGAAAATTACGAAGATGAAAGTTATGTTGTTTTAACCTCCGTCTACGACATGACATTTTTAGAAGAGATTCTACCTGTAAAGACTTACAAGTTAGACGAACAACATTTCTTTTTAATGGGAAGTAGTGAATCTATAAAAATAGCCCAAAAAATAAATGAACTTGTTCAACCCCAAATTATACCTGAAATGTTTAAACCTATAATTAACAAAGAACTCGTTACCATTCCTTTTGAAAAGAGTACAATTTTTGAGAAACTTTTAATCCAGGAGAATATCGAATTTTCAAATATTACAGAGCAGGAAGATTATGTTCTATATATGTTGGAATACGAAGAATCCAAAACAAGCTTTTTGAAAAATATTCTGGATTCATTTCCTTATGAAGAGGGCAGTGTTGAAATTTCGTTAAAAGAGTTAATTTCCTTGGTAGCAAAAGCACAATCTATAAACGTTATATCAGATTTTGAAAACGATAAAAAGGTAACCATCAATGACTTTAATTTAGATATGTCATCGTTACAGCCTTATTTGGTATCCCAAGACATTTGGTATGAGAATATCGGGCATAATACCCTTAGATTTTATGAACAGAAAAAACTATTAAAATACGAGATTTTCGTTTTCTCTGGACAAAATGTGGATAGATTCTCTGTGGAAGAGCTCTACTTATTAACTTTACAATTTGATGGTATAATAAATGGTAGCAAAGATAAGGCTTCGTTAATATCAAAACCAGTAATATACGTTAATGAAGGTGGGCGAGCATCAATAAAATCCGTCTTGTCGGTTCCCGTATTCGATGAGGAAGGTAAGATAGTATCAAAAATAGAATCAGGTTTTATAATGGAAGTAAGTGGTGAATATGACAATATTACAAAAATGGTCAACACTGAATTAGATATAAGCATAAGCGAATTGAAAAACGAAGATAAAAACATAGTTGATGAAAGAAATATGAACAGTAAATTTATCATCCCCAACGGTGGTTTTATAAAATTAGGTGGGCTTAATTTTACCAGCATAGTTGAAAATGAAACCGGCATCCCTATTTTTAAAGAAATACCAGTAATAGGACAGTTGTTCACTTCGTATGAAAAAACAGAAAATGTATACGATTTAGTTATACTCATACATGCTGAAGTATCTAATAAACCTGAAATTGATAATTATTTTTGAAACATCTGTCTCTCAGGAGGCGATTCGAAATATGGAGAAGGTTAGAAATCCTGTGGTTGCAGGTACTTTTTACCCTTCGAATCCAGAAAAATTAAAAAACCTTCTAAAAAGTTTTTTTGGTGATAGTTTTAAAGTAAATACCGAAAAATTAATTCCCCCTATGGGAGCAATAGTACCTCATGCTGGTTACATATATTCTGGAGAAACAGCAGCAAAAGCTTACAAAAAGGTATTTGAGAAAGGTATAGCAAAAAGAGTATTTTTATTAGGGCCTAATCATACAGGATTAGGTTCTAAAATATCAGTTTTCACAAGCGGTAGTTGGAAAACTCCCTTGGGAACGATAAATGTTGACGGAAAAACCGCAGGGAAAATTTTGAAAGAGTTAGACATTTATAACGATGAATCTGCACATTCGAGAGAACATTCATTAGAGGTACAACTACCTTTTCTTCAGTATGCTATAGGAAATGATTTTGAAATTGTACCTATCTGTATGATGGATCAAAGTTTAGAAACCTCCAAAAACCTTGGAGAAATTTTAGCAGACATCATAGAAGAAGGAGATTTGATCATAGCTTCTTCTGACATGAATCATTACGAAAGTCACGAAAAGACGTTGCTAAAAGATGAAAAAGTTATAGAAACATTAAAAAATATGAATCTGCAAGAAATGTATGATACAATAAGAAGATATAATATAAGTATGTGTGGATACGGTCCCGTGGCTGCTCTTTTAAGTATAGGATTTACTGATATTGAAATAATTGACCACACTACGAGTGGCCTAATAAGCGGCGATTATGAAGCGGTAGTTGGATACCTTTCCGCAATAGTTAGTAATTTGCAAAAATAACAAACTACGGAGGTGAACCTCATGTTAATAGAAACAGAATTTGGTACTGTAGATATCAAAAACGATGTTATAAAAGAATTGGTTTATAAGGCTGTTATCGAATCCTACGGCACGGTTGAAATCTCTGGAAAGCAAGGTTTTTTTGATAGGATATCAAGTTTTTGGTCAAAAAGTGAAGATAGAGGAATAAACGTATCAGAAAATGAAGAAAGTATAGTAATTGATCTCTTCCTCGTTTTTGAATATGGCCTTCCCATTAAAAAGGTAGCTCAAAATATACAAGAGAATGTTCACCATAGAGTCACATCTATGCTAAATTTTGATAATATCAAAGTAAATGTGAGCATATCTGGCTTGAAATATTGAGAGAAGGTGTCTGTTGAATGCCCAAGTTTTTGTATGCAAAAGACCTATATTTAGCTCTAAAAAAAGGTGCAGCAGAATTAGCTAAAAACAAAGATGAAATTAATGCCCTTAATGTTTTTCCTGTCCCAGATGGAGACACTGGTAATAATATGTTAGCAGGTATGCTCGAAGCTTGTAAAAGTATGGATGAAGTTGAAGATAAAAACGATATGAAATCTATGATGGAAAGTTTGAGAAGAGGTCTTTTACTAGGAGCAAGGGGTAACTCAGGTGTTATTTTGTCACAAATATTTCGTGGAATAACTGAAATTCTCGAAAAAAAGAAAAGAATCAACACCCAAGATTTTATAAAAGCCCTTCAAAACGCTAAAGATAGAGCTTACAACGCCGTTATGAAACCAGTTGAAGGAACAATGCTGACTTTAATTCGAAGATTGTCAGAAAAGATGGAAGAAAGTATGTCCGAAGAAAAGGATTTTTTGGTTTTTTTCGATGCGATAGTAAAGTATTCATTTGAAATAGTAGAGGAAACCCCAAAATATTTAAAAAAATTACGCGATTCGAATGTTGTGGATGCTGGAGCAAAAGGACTTGCTTACATTTTAAAAGGTATGAATGATGCACTTCACGGCGATATTGAAGTAGAACTTGAGGAATTAGAGTCTGCCACACCTGAACAAATAACAGAAATAGCCTATGAAGAACTAACATACCAGTATTGCACAGAAGCGATAGTAAAATTCCAGAAACAGCCTATACAAAAAAAGACCTTAGAAGAAATAAGGAGCTTTTTGGAAGGTCTCGGAGATTCCATTGTTTTAGTTAATCAGGATGACATATTAAAAACACACATACACACAAATCATCCAGGATTAGTCTTTGAAAAGTTTTTAGAACATGGCGAATTGATCAAAACAAAGATAGACAATATGAAATCACAACATGAACATATTATAGAAAAACAAAAAGAGGGCAAAACAGCCGATATAGAGCAAGCCAAAGTAGCTGTTAACAATAATCTGAATAATAAAAATTGGGGTGTGATTGCAGTCTCTCCAGGAAAAGGTATTTCAGATATCTTTATAAGTTTGGGAGTGGATCAAGTTATTTTTGGAGGTCAAACCACTAATCCTAGTGTAAAAGACATCTCAGATGCGATTAATAAAGTTCCACAAAAAAAGGTGATCATACTCCCCAATAACCCAAATATAATTCTGGCTGCTGAAAAAGCCGCAGAGTTAACAGATAAAGAGATATTGATATTACCTACAAAACACATTCAAGAAGGCATAAGTGCCTTACTTGGTTTCGATGACAATATGGACAAAGAAGAATTAAAAGAATCCATGATGGGATACGTTAAATCTATCGTTCCGATTGAAGTTACTTATGCGGTTAGGGATTCCACCATTAAGGGTGAAAAGATAAAAAAAGGCGAGTACTTGATATTTCTTGGAAAAGAGTTAAAAGCTCATGGAAAGAACGTTTATAAAGAAACGGAAAAAGTTTTAGAGGAACTAATAAAAAAAGGTTATGAAATCATTACCATAATTTACGGTGAAGGTGCCAAAAAAGAAAAGATCGATCAACTAGTAAAAAATCTGACCCAAAAATACGCCAATATAGAGATAGAAATTCACAACGGTGGGCAGAGACATTATCCACTGCTTATTTCCGTCGAGTGAAATCTTGCAAATAATAATCAATTAATTCTGCTGGAAGAATGGAGGATTTGATTTGTACATTCAAGATGTGATTATGAACTTAGAAAAATTTTGGTCCGATTTTGGATGTGTTATAGACCAACCTTACGATATAGAGATGGGGGCAGGGACATACAGTCCTGCCACTTTTTTTAGATCTTTTGGGGCAAATGAATGGAGAGTTGCCTATACTCAACCTTGTAGAAGGCCAACAGACGGTAGATACGGTGAAAACCCAAATAGAATGCAACGATTTTATCAATACCAGGTAGTTCTCAAACCTTCACCCAAAGACGTCCAAGATCTATATATTAGGTCTTTGGAATCTTTAGGGATATCCCCTAAGGAACATGACATAAGGTTCGTAGAAGATAATTGGGAATCTCCTACTTTAGGAGCGTGGGGGGTTGGATGGGAAGTATGGTTAGATGGTATGGAGATCACTCAGTTCACGTACTTTCAACAGATGGGAGGCATCCCATTAACTTATATTCCCGTTGAACTTACGTATGGAATTGAGAGAATAGCTATGTATTTACAGAATATCGACAACGTTTATGAAACTAAATGGAATAAAAATGTAAAATACAAAGACATATACAAAGAAAACGAAAGGCAGTTTTCTTACTATAATTTTGAAGAAGCTGATATAGATATGCTTAAAACACTTTACAATATGTATAAAAAAGAATTTCAAAGGCTAATTGCAAAACAATTATATTTACCTGCATACGACTATTTAGCAAAATCAGCACATGTATTCAACTTAATGGACGCAAGAAATGCCATTGGAGTTAACGAAAGGCATCAATACATACTGGATATAAGGAATATGGCGAAAAGCTGTGCAAAACTATATATCGACAGTTCAAATGCGGAGGTAATTGATGTTGAATAGGGCAATTTTTGAAATAGGTGTTGAAGATTTACCCCCATCAGAATTTGATAATATACTAACTCAATTGGAAGAAGGATTAAAAAAATCCTTGGAAAAAAATGATTTGAATTTTTTGTCTATGAATATCTTCATTTCCCCTCGTAGGTTTGGAGCTTACATCGTGGGCCTTCCAGATAAACAGCCCGATAAAAAAGAAAAAAGAAAAGGTCCTCCAAAAAAGATTTGCTTCGATGAAAATAACCAACCTACAAAAGCACTTGAAGGTTTTGCAAAAGGCCAAGGTGTTCAGGTAAAAGATGTAAAATTTGAAAATAATGACGGTGCAGAATACGCATATATAGAGTTTGTTAAAGCGGGAGAGCCTACCAAAATTATTTTACAAAATATCATTCCAGAATTGATAACAAACATGAATTTTGCCAAAAGTATGAGGTGGGGAAAAGGTAACTACACCTTTGTAAGACCGGTACATTGGATCTTAGGTTTGTACAACAGAGAGATTCTAGAATTTGAAATATTCGATGAAAAATCCTCCAACAAAAGTTATGGCCATCGTTTTTTTGGCGAAGAGATAATAATTACAAATCCTCAAACTTTCTTTAGTGAATTAAAAAAGAACTATGTAATCCCTCTATATGAAGAAAGAATAGAAGTAATAGAGAGAGAAATTCAAGAGCTAGAAGATGAACATAATATCAAGATTTCTTTGGAAGAGCACGAGGATTTAATTCGAGAAATTGCCAAAATGACAGAATTCCCCAAAGGGGTAGTTGGAAGTTTTGATGAAAAATATCTTTTTCTACCACCAGAAATCATCATTGTCACTGTAAGACACCATCAAAGAAGTTTTGTGGCGATGAAAGATGGAAAGGTAATCAACAAATACATAGCTTTCCAGGACGGATTTGGCAGGAAAGGAAACGTTACTAATGGCTATACTAGAGTAATAAACGCAAGATTAGACGATGCGGCTTTTTACTATGCAGACGACTTAAAAACGGATATACAGAAAAGGCTTGAAGATTTAAAGAGTATTACTTATCAAGTAGAATTAGGAAATTACAGAGAAAAATGTGAGCGAATATCAACACTCAGTTCCAAAATTGCCGAAAAACTTGGTTTTGAAAATTTAGATGTAGTTAAAAGAGCCGGCTTGTTATGTAAAATTGACATCCCTTCAAAAGTTGTATATGAATTTCCTGAATTGCAAGGAATTATGGCAAGGATCTATTTGAAACACAAAGGAGAAAATGAAGATGTTTTCTTAACAGCCGAAGAACACTACAAACCTCTTTCGGAAAATGATGAAATATCTCAAAATTTAGTTGCTAATATCGTCTCCATAGCGGACAAAATAGATGACCTAATCGGATATTTTGGTATAGGAAAGATCCCTTCAGGATCAAAAGATCCTTTTGCATTGAGAAGAAAAGCTTTTGGAATCTTAAGAATTTTGATATCGATGGAATGGGACCTGAACCTTAAAGAACTTATCGACTTATCAGAAAAAGTGTTCGCCGAAAGTGGGAAATCTAACATATCTATAAAACCTGTAGAAGTTGAGTTAAAAAGTTTCTTATCCAACCGTTTAGGAACCATCTTAGAAAGAGAAAACATATCCGCAGAGGCAATAAATTCGGTTTTAATAAATGTATATAAACCTTTAAGAGCTTACTTGGCTGCCAAATCATTGGATAAGTTTATAAAAAAAGAAGAATTTCAAGATTTTATTACAGCGTTTCAAAGGGTAAACAACATTTCAAAAAACCATTATTCCCAAGAATATCATGGCAGACTATTCGTAGAAGAAGAGGAAAAAACGTTATTTCAAAAATATTTGGAAGTGAAGTCTCAATTTGAAAACTGTTTGAAAAAATTAGATTACGACGGGGCGATTGAAAGCTTAATCTCTTTAAAAGAAAATATTGACAGATATTTTGATAACATTTTTGTTATGTCTGAAGATGAATCTATAAGAAGCAATAGACTAGGTTTTTTAAAATCATTATCAGCACTGTTTTATGAAATTGGAGACGTGGAAAAATTATACAAAGGATAAATTTTAAGATAAGGCGTGTTTAAACAATGGATTTACTTTACTATGAAAATTTTAAAAGTTGCAGTTATTTCGTTCCTACCTATAAAAGACAAGGTTCATACTTTGATATTAATATAAATGGTTTGAACGTTGAAGCTAATTATGAAAGCATCAACAACGGTGTAGTAAAAATCATCAGAATGGGGAACAATTTTAAAAAATCTTATTGGTTACATATATATACCGTATATAAATATTTCAAAGATAAGGGTGAACCTATAAAAAGAATTGTTTTAGAAACATCCAATGGAAGTTATGAAATAAATGTTTCAGATATTCTTTTAAGAGAAAAATGGATAACGAAAGAACTTAACGATCTTAAATCAACTAAAAAAGTCCATGGGCCACATTGTAAATTCTGCAAAATTAAAAACCAATGCCATTTGGAATTTTTAAGGGAAGGAGATTATTCCATAGTCCCTAACTTAAGTAAATCTATGGTTGAGGATTTAAAAAATATGAATTTGGAACCATTGACAGTTATAAAAACCAATCAAATAGAAAAATTGGACAAAAGATTCAAAAAACCTTTATACAATCTAAAATCTCTAATTGAAAACCAAGTTTACGTTATTGATGAGCATTCTTTTCCACAAGATTATATAGTCTTTGACGTAGAAACTTACTTAAACAAAGACTTTTTATTCGGATTTTTGGAAAACGAAACTTACGTTCCTTTCTTTTTAGAAAAAAACACATACAAAATCGCTGCAAAAATGGTAGATTTCCTGTATGAAAAAGACAAAGTGCTATTGCATTACGATAAAAATGATCTCACAGCCTTAAAAAAACTTTCATCTAAATATCCTCTATTGAGAGATAAATTAAGTAAAATTTCCTCAAAAACGTGTGATCTATACGAAATAATAAGAAAAAATTACAGTTTACCCGTTGTCTCTTATTCATTAAAAGATATAAGTAAATACTTTGGTTTTAATTGGAAAACAGAGTTAAATGGTTTTGCCGTCATACTTGAGTACAAAAGCTATTTGAATGGCAATAAAAATGCTTTGAAAAATATTTTTAAATACAACGAAGATGATTGTCGAGCTACAAAATTAGTATTAGAAAGTCTTAAGACCATTTAATTCGATTACATACTTTCTAAATAAGGCCTATGTATAGTCTGTTCGATACTATACATAAGTCTTTTTTAATGTGAACACAAACAATTCAAAAAACTTATACAGAAGGAGCTAACGGTATCTATGAAAGATTTATGGAATTTATTTATAACTTTTGCTCGAATCGGGAGCCTAACTTTTGGCGGAGGCTACGCAATGTTACCAATGATTCAAGAAGAAGTCGTTAAAAAACACAATTGGGCAACTGATGAAGAGGTAATCGACTATTATGCCATTGGTCAGAGTACACCTGGAATAATCGCTATAAACACAGCTACTTTCGTAGGTTACAAACTAAAAGGGATCATCGGGGGAATATTCGCAACCTTAGGGATGGTCTTTCCTTCTATCGTAATAATAACCATTATTGCCATATTTTTCCAACAGTTTCAAGATTTAACAATAGTACAACATGCTTTCGGCGGCATTAGGGTAGTGGTAGTTGCGCTCATGTTGAACGCTATAATAAATATGTGGAAAAAGTCCATCAAAGATTACATAGGTATAATTATATTTTCAGTTTCCTTTATTGTTGTTGCTTTCTTAAAATTATCGCCAGTTGTAGTTGTGATAACATCTTTCATAGTCGGATTGATTATAAAGCAAAATAGGATAGAACCGCCCCAAAAGGGGTCCAAGGATGATAGAAAGTGAATTACATTATACTCTTTTTTGAATTCTTTAAAATAGGACTTTTTTCTATAGGTGGAGGTTTGGCGACTATACCTTTTCTTCAAGATCTAACCTACAAGTATGATTGGCTAACCCTTAATGATTTAGCAGATTATATAGCTATCTCCGAAGTTACTCCAGGACCTATTGGAATAAACACAGCAACATTTGTTGGTTATAACTCGGGAGGTATTTTTGGTGGTATAATAGCTGTGCTGGGGATAATTACACCTTCAATAATAATTATTACTATAATTGCCCATTACTTTCAAAGGTTCAATGAAAAGCCATTTATACAAAATGGATTTTATGCTTTAAGACCGGCGGTAGTTGGTCTAATAGGTGCAGCAGCGTATGAAGTAGCAAAAGTTTCCTTGTTTCATCTTGAAAGACTTTCAGAAACTCAAACTTTTGTTTCTATTTTCAATTTCAAGGCTATAATATTGTTTGTAATCATCATTTATCTAATGGAACGGTTTAGAAAGCATCCTGTAGTTTATTTGGCTTTAGGAGCGGCTGTGGGAATAATTTTTAAGTTTTAACTTGGTAAATTGGTTAAATTACTTTGGTACAAGCACCTAAACGGTAGGAGGATATTTTATGAAAAAAGGAATGCTTATTGTAATAGAATCTGGGACAGACGCAAGTGGCAAAGCCACGCAAGCAGAAATATTATCACAAAGATTAAAAGATGAAAAAATTAAGGCATACAAAGTTGAATTTCCAAATTACAAAAGTGACTCTTCCGCTTTGATAAAAATGTATTTAAAAGGTGAATTTGGGGAAAACCCTGAAGCAATAAATCCATACGCTGCTTCCACATTTTTTGCCGTGGACCGATTCGCAACTTATCAAAAAGAATTGAAACCCTTATATGAATCTGGTGGAATTTTAATATCCGATAGGTACACAACCTCCAACATGATATATCAATCTTCAAAATTCGAAAATCAAAGTGAAAAAGATAAATTTTTAGAATGGCTTTGGGATTTGGAATTCAACAAATTTAATTTGCCAAAACCCGACTACGTAATATTTTTAGATATTCCTCCTAAAATTAGTATAGAATTGTTGAAAAAAAGAAAGGAAAAGATAATAGATCTAACCGGAAAAGATATCCACGAAAAAAACATCGAGTACATAAACAAAACATACGAAAATGCAAAATATATCGCCCAGAAGTACAACTGGAAGATAATAAACTGTTTAAAAGAAAATGGAGAATTAAAATCAATCGAAGAAATTCACGAAGAGATCTACTCTATATGGCAAAACATAAGAGATTTAGGAGAAGTATAAAATGGCTTTCGCAATAATTTTCAAATTTGGATTTTGGACTTTTTTTGTATTAATATATTCATTTGTTGCTACGACTATTGTCATCTTAGAAAGAAAAAGACCCGAAAAAACCATAAGTTGGCTTCTAATTTTTGCCGTAATCCCACTTATAGGATTTGTAATCTATCTTTTTTTTGGAAGAAACTGGAAAAGAAGAAAGCTTACCAGCGATATTTATTTGGATTCAGAACCTACTTTGTCACAAGAAGAAAAAAATTGGCTAATTAAGGTACTTGGAGAAAATGATACTCAATATTTGCAACTAATTAATCTTTTAAAAAAGAACTCTAAATCGCCTTTATTCTTGGGAAACGACATAGAAATTTTTAAAAATGGGAAAGAAAAATTCGCTTCTTTCTTTAAAGAAATTGAAAATGCTAAAGAATCTATCCATTTGGAGTACTATATTGTAAAAGATGATGAAACAGGCAAAAAGCTCAAAGATCTCTTGGTAAAAAAGGCTAAAGAGGGCGTAGAAATTAAATTTATTATGGATAAAATAGGTTCAGGGCGTCTAAAGAAAAGCTATATAAAGCAATTAGAAAATGCAGGAGTTGAAATTGCTTTTTATAGCTATTTTTTATCCCCAGTGCTTAAATTTGTTAATACCCAAGTGAATTACAGAAATCACAGAAAAATAGCTATAATTGACTCTGAAATCGGCTTCATCGGAGGAATAAACATTGGAAATGAATACATTGGTAAAAGTAGTTTGGGGTATTGGAGAGATCTTCATTTAAAAGTTAGGGGAGAGGCTGTAAACGGACTTCAAAAAATTTTCTTTGAAGACTATCAAACAATTGTAAAGGCAGAGAGAAAAAAAGAAAAAATAGATCCTAGTAAATACTTTAAAAAACAAGAGAGAAAAGGAGACTCATTAATACAAATAGCGGTGAGTGGCCCAGAATCAGAAAATTCATCGATAATGCAAACCATCCATAAGATGATTACTATTGCTAAAGACCATATATACATAGCTACCCCGTACTTCATTCCAGATGATAGCATTCTTTCGGCTTTGAAAATAGCTGCGCTTTCGGGTATTAAAGTAAAAATCTTATTTCCAGGAAAGATGGATCATTTTTTAGTCTATTTTGCTTCAAGAACGTATTTGGAGGAAATTATAAAATACGGTGTTGAAGTATATTTTTACAAAAAAGATCGATTCATACATTCTAAATTCGTATCCATAGATGGTTTAATATCGACCGTTGGAACAGCAAATATAGATATTCGAAGTTTTGAACTGAATTACGAGGCAAATCTCTTAATATACGATAGGGAAAAAACTCAACAAATAGAAGATATTTTTCTTGAAGATTTAAAAATCAGTTCCCACATTTCTCAAAATTACTTCAATAATCAACCTTTCCCTATAAAATTTACAGAAGCATTCAGCCGGATTTTCTCCAATCTTTTGTAAAAATTAAAATTTTTACTTGACAATCCTTATTGATTGTTGTATAATTTGAAAAATTAAATTTCAATTAAGCGAGGGTTACTATGAAAAAAATTTCATTACGATTATTAACAAATCCCCTCAATACTTTAGAATCAAAAAATAATCAATATTTCAACTTTTGGTATTGGAAAGACACCCAACTTGGTGCCTTCCATTACCTATTAGCTAGCAAGTAGGTATAAGAAGAAACAAGTGGGTGTCTACGAAAAAAGTAGACACCTTTTTTTTATAATAAATACGGGAAAAAACAAAATCTCCAGGAGGTGTGAGGGTATGAAAAAAGTATTAACAACGGTGGTCATTGTTTTTCTATTCACATTTACTTTTGGTGTAAAGATAGGTATCACACAAATCGTGGAACACCCCGCTTTAAACAAGATTTATCAGGGAGTAATTGATTATCTTGAAGATTCCGGTGTAAATTTTGAGTATGAGCATCAAAGCGCTCAAGGTAGCTTTCAAAATGCAATAACTATAGCTAACAAGTTCAAAACAGATGTAGATATAATAGTTGCAATAGCTACACCTTCCGCTCAAGCAGCTGCGACGGAAATAAAAGACAAGCCAGTGGTATTCAGCGCAGTTACGGATCCAATCAGTGCGGGTTTGATCCCTAAATTTGGTAAAAATCCAGGAAATGTTGTTGGAATAAGCGATATGGTTCCTGTTGAAACTCATGTAAACCTTATGAGAACCATATTTCCTGATGCTAAAAATTTGGCAATTCTTTACAATACTGGAGAAGCTAACTCGGTTTTTTTAGCGGATCAAACTAAGAAATTTGCACCTCAACTTGGATTCAATGTTATAGAAATTACTGGAACGAACGCCAATGAACTTGTAACTTCCTTAAATGCCCAGGCAAGCAGGATAGATGTTGCCTATCTATACACAGATAATTTGGTTGCTTCATCAGCTGAAATCTTAGGCCAAGTATTTGAAAAGAACGAGATTCCGGTAGTTGCAGGTGACATTGATATTGCAAAAAAAACATCAGTTTTAGGTTTTGGCTTTGATTATTATCAAGTAGGAATAGAAACGGGAAAAATTGTCCTTGATCTCATAAACGGCAAAAAACCTTATGAAATCGAATCTAAGATAGTAGGAGCAGATGCTCTAACCTTTTATATAAATTTGGATAGAGCCCAGAATTTAGATGTAAATATACCTCAACAATTTTTAGATATTGCAGATGAAATAGTAGATACACTATGATCATGAAAGAATTTTAGGAGGAAAATTATGGATTTAGTGGGTATATTAGAACAAGGATTGATAGCCTCCCTAGTTGCGATGGGCGTGTTTATAAGTTTCAGAGTCATCGACCTTCCGGATTTAACCCCGGATGGATCGTATGTGTTGGGAGGAGCCGTAACCGTCGCGTTTATGTATGCTGGCCTGCCTTGGATACTGTGTATGATTCTTGGTGGTTTAATGGCTGGTTTTTTTGGGATAATAACCGCTCTGATACATAACAAATTAAAAGTCAATTCCTTGTTAGCCAGCATTTTGGTTATGACCATGCTCTATTCGATAAATATTAGGGTCATGAATGGGCCGAACGTTTCTGTTCCTAAAGAAATAACCGCACAACAAGAGGCACAATACACAGAAAAAACCAAGTTAGACGACCTTTTAGGTATGAGTAGCTTAAATGAAAGTCAAACTAATTTACAAACAAACGAAACCAAAAAAACCTTATCTCCATTCAGAGAAAACTCCGGTTATAATTCTACCATCTTAATAGCATCGGTGGTATTTGTATCTGCTCTTCTAACGATAATCTTTTTGAGAACAGAATTAGGAATAGCTCTCAGGGGATACGGAGGTAACAAGGCAGGAATCAAAAACCTTGGTATGAACCCTGAAATTATGAGTATAATCGGATTATTTTTAGGAAATTTCTTCGCCGGGCTTTCGGGATCCTTGTTCTCTATGTACGGTGGATTTTCAGATGTAAATATGGGGCAAGGCATAGTTGTAACTTCTTTGGCGGCAGTTATTTTGGGGGAAATAATATTTGGGAGGCTAAATCTGTTCTATAACATGTTATGCCCCATTATTGGAGCTGTTGTCTATCAATTTTTACTGGCGTTAGCCATGAGATATGGTTACACGATAGGCTTCCAATCAAGCGATATGAAACTAATAACCGCGTTGTTCATAATAATAGTAATTGGATTGAGGAGGGTAGAATTTAAAAAATGGTTGAGCTTAAAAACATCAGAGTAGTATACAATAAAAATCAAGTTAATGAAAAAAAAGCATTGGACAAATTTGAGTTAAGTATTAAAAAGGGAGAATTCGTCACTATCATAGGTCCCAATGGCGCAGGGAAGACGACGCTTCTTAAAGTTTTGACCGGTGAAGTAGTGTTAGATCAAGGAAGCTTTACATTAAATAATAAGAGCATAAAAAGAACCAAGCCCTACAAACTCTTTAGAAATGTTGGTATAGTGTATCAAGAACCTGATAGAGGTGTATTCCCTGATCTAACTCTTGAAGAAAATTTGATCTTGGGATCCAAAAAAGGCAACAGATTCTTTTCATTTGGAAAATACGAAGGATTAGAATTGTTGAAATCTTTAAACATGGGATTAGAAAAGAGGCTTAAAACAAAAGTCAGAGAATTTTCCGGAGGACAAAAACAGGCTCTCGCCATGGTCCTTGCTTCTATAACAAAGCCTGATCTTCTGTTATTAGACGAACATACGGCTGCTCTTGATCCCCAAAATGTCGAAAAAGTGATGGAATTAACAATGAAGATAAATAAAGAGCTTGGACTGACCATCATAATGGTCACGCACAATATGAAAATTGTAGAAAAATATTCAAGTAGAATAGTGGAAGTCAAAGACGGTAAAGTTACTAAAGATTTTGTGTACGAAAAAATACACAACAAAGAAGAATTAAAAAAAATTACGGCTAATTAACAAATAGAACAATTCTAACTTATCATCAAGACGCTCTATACCATAGAGCGTCTTTACTTTTTAATCAATAATATAATTATGGTATAATATTTAAAACAGATTGGTTCAAAATTTGAAAGGACAAGATACTAAATGACTGTAAAAAAAGTTGATGTTTACAAAGAGATAGATGATCCAAACAGGAATTTCTTCATTTCGGCATCAGCTGGAACGGGCAAAACTTATATTCTTACACAATATTTTATAAAAATATTAGAAAAGAATTTTCCCAATGCTGACATAGTTGATAACATTCTTACGGTGACCTTTACAAATAAAGCTGCCTCCGAAATGAAGAATAGAATTATGGAAGAGGTTTCCAATAAATTGGATAAAAAACCCCCATATGGCGCCAGCAAATTAGAATGGTATCAATATTGGAACGAAGTAAAAATTAATTTATCACGCTCCTGGATCAAAACTATAGACAGCTTTTGTTCAAGAATAATAAGGGAAAACAACATTTCAGTGGGAGTAGACCCAAATTTTAGTATAATAAGCGATTTTCAAAGAGATCGAGAAGTTGAAAGATCGGTTTATTCTGCTCTAAGAGTCGCCTTAGAAATATATCAAGATAAAGAAATAGATTGGCTCAACTTCTTATCCACAAAAAGGAAAGAAAAAATAGAAAAGTATGTCGAAGCTTTAAATAGAGAAAAAACAAAATTTAAAGAAACCTTTAAAACTATACTTTCTGAAATAGGACTGGACAAGTTTGAAAAAATAATTCAAGATGTCGTTTCCAACTGGCGCATCGAAATGTCAAGAGCTTTATTAACTAATGATTTAGAATTAGCAGATAAAGAACTTTCCGAACTTTACAAGAACTTTTTATGGCTTGTCAAAATTATTTCTCTTATCGCTAGTGAATTCTATTTGGGATTAACCATCGATAATTTTTTATACGACTTCAAAGCAGTTTTAGAAAAGGTTGTAGAAGAATTCGAAAATAACCCCGATCTTCTTAAAAAGTATCAAAATAAATTCAAATATATCATAGTCGATGAATTTCAAGATACTAATTATCTTCAAAAAGAAATCTTTGACAAACTCCATACCACAGATAATTACTTTTTTTATGTTGGAGATAGGAAACAATCCATCTATCGTTTCAGAGGAGCAGATGTGTCTGTGTTTTCTCGTTCTTTAACAGAAGCTGAAAGCTCCGATGAAGAAGTTCTTTTAGGGAAATTAACTAAAAACAGAAGGTCCCATCAACAAATAATAAATTTTGCAAATTATCTTTCTGAAGCTTCTTTATTTAAAAGAGAAAATATACAAATGCAAGACATCGATCCCAAACTTTTAGAAAATCTTTCCTTCCAAGAAGAAGATATATCAGAACCCGAAATCCTTCCCCAAGAGACCGAAACAATTCCTAGGTTGAGTGAAGATGATACTAAAAGAGTTAAATACATATTAATTGAACCTACGGATGAAAATGCCTTAAACAACCAAGAAAATCGCCTTGCCATCGAAATAGAGACGTTGGCAAAAGTGATAAAAAAGTTGTTAGGGCAAGAAATGGATTTCAAAGTAAGAAATAATAATAAAGTATATTACGAAAGAAGAAAAATCGAACCAAAAGATATCGCTGTCCTTTCAAAAGAATTAAAAAATACAGAGAAAATACTTAGAAACACTTTTTTTAAATATAATATACCCTTTTATATATTCGGCAGCAAATCTTTTTACAATAGGCCAGAAATTCAAGCTATTTTCGCTGCCCTCAACTCAATTCAAAATCCATTCAACGACTACCAGTTTGTCAGATATATGATGTCACTTCTAGTAGGTATGAGTTTTCAAGATCTTTCCAAATTAGTAGAAAAAAGGCAAGGAAGCTTTTTTGAAACCTTTGAAAACGTACAAAATGAGTTCCCTGACGATGTGGTGGAAAGTTATAAAGTGCTTAAAAAGTACAAGGATCTCAAATATTATTTAACTCCATCTTCTATACTTAAAGGCATAATAAACGACAACAATTACTTCACTAAACTCGCTTTAACAAATGATCCTGAAGTTTCAATATCCAATATAAAAAAACTTATAAACCAAGCCGAAGAATACAACAATATGGCAAATTCCTTTTCTGAATTGGTCAGATTTTTGAAAAATGCCTCTAATATCTCCGAAGAAGAGGCTTCTATTGAAGATGAAACATCTAACAGTGTGAAAGTAATGACCATTCATAAATCTAAAGGTTTGGAATTTCCTATTGTATTAATGATTGGTTTACACAACTCTATCTCAAACACAAAAAATGGTTCTAATGCAGAATTTTCAATCCCTAATGCGGAGGGAAATAGATATTACATCTTAAACAATATATATAAAGAGAGCGTAGAAAACAGTGATCACTGGCTTCTCAAATGGTTTAAAAACAACGAATTTTTGGATAAAACCGAAGCCAATAGATTAGTATATGTGGGAATAACAAGAGCGAAAGACTTGTTGCTACCCATTTTAGTGTCCAACGAGAAAGCTGATACTTTAAATAATTTCTTCTTAACTGTAAAAAATTCAGATATGATAGATATAATTCAATCTGATCATATTCAGCAAGTACAAGAAAACACCCCTGAACCTCTGAACCAAGAGGGAGAAAATTCTTTGTTTAAAGATATACCACAACAAAATCTTAAAGACTTAACCAATCTCTCGTATAAAAAGTATATAGCCCCAACTTACATAATCAAGGAAATAAAAACTGAAGAATTAGATTTAATCGAAGACCTCAGTGGAACCATTACATCTCCTTCAACTTATTTTGATCCAAAAAACATTTTTTCAGACCAAGAGCTTATCTTCAGAGGGTCTTTTTTACACTCTAAACTAAGAAGTGCTCAAAACATAAGTCACATAAAAAACATGATAAAAAATGGGGAGTTACCACAGCGTTTTGATGAATTAGATATAGTGAAAAAAGCTTTCACACCCAATGAGAATAAAATAATAAAAAATGAATGGAGACTCATGAAAAAATTGAATTTAGGAAAAAAAGAATACATGTTATTTGGCATTCCTGATAAAGTTATCATAGAAAACGGTGATATCGAGATTTTGGATTACAAATACTCAGAATTGAGGGATCCAAAAAAAATCAACGATTATAAATTTCAAATACTATTCTACCTTTACCTATTATCCGACTTTGGGAATCCAAAAAGGGGACACATAATAAGTATCAAAACATTACAAGATCCCATAACTTTTGAATACGATCCCAAGTTTGAAGAGAGATTGATCTCACAACTTTTGAAAGAGGGAAATTATTATGAATTCAGCTAAACGAAAAAATTTAAGTAAAGTTGGGAACCCTCCTGGAGAGCTTATTTACACAGGAAAATTAGAACCATCAAACGCAATTATCAACGTTGTTTCCTATGATCAATACACTTATAACATTAGTGAAAATGTTGACCCTGATTTTTTAAAAGCCTTAGATAAAAACAAAATTCATTGGATCGATTTTGAAAATGTCTCAGACCCTGATAAATTAAAATCCATTGGCGAAATCTTTGATATTCACAAGTTAACCTTAGAGGATATAATTAATGTCAATCAAAGAACTAAGATCGAGTTCTATGATTCTTACACATTTTTAGTCATAAAATTAATCTCCGATTCAAGCGAAAAGCTAGAATTTAGACAACTCAGTATAATTATACAAGGAAACATAATGATTAGTTTCTCAGAGGAAAAGAATTTTGCCACAAATTTGTTAAAAACACAGCTCAAGACAAACGCAGGAGATATAAGGAAAAAAGACGTAGGTTACTTAACCTTCTCTTTAATGGATATAGTAGTTGATAGTTACTTATCAAAATTAAATAACTATATTTCACATACGGAAGAAATTGATGAAAAAATCACAGAAGAGATTGAAGAAGAGCATTTTATAAAAATAAAGAAAATCAAGCAGGAAATATTAAGGTTCCGAAGATTTGTATTCCCTTTAAAAGACATACTCTTTCAAATACAAAAAAAAGAAAAGGGATTCGTAAATGAAAACAATGAGGTATACTTTATCGACCTTTACGACCATACCATACGGATAAACGAATCTATCGATTTATTGAGAGAGAATTTAAATAACTTAACAGAGATTTACTTGTCGATAGTGAGCAACCGTTTAAATGAAATAATGAGAATACTCACCATAATATCAACTATTTTCATCCCACTATCTTTTATAGCGGGAATATATGGAATGAATTTTGAGAATATGCCAGAACTGCATTGGAAATTTGGCTATTTCCTAATCTTAGGTATCATGGCGACTATAGCTGTGATTATGATAATTATATTCAAAAAGAAAAAATGGTTTTGAATTACAAATACATATAAGGGGGCTAATTACATGAAGGAAAGTATAATTAAAAAAGTAGAAGAATTAAAAGAAGAAATTATTGAAAGTTCAAAAAAGTTCATATCAATTGATTCTGTCAACCCACGTGCGGGAGGACCTGGAGAAAAGGAAGCTGCAGAATGGCTGGAATCTTTGATTAAAGGATGGAATTTCGATGAAATCAAAAGATACGACGCTCCAGACGATGCTGTTGAATATGGATACAGACCAAACATAGTTGCAACCTATAAAGGTCAAAATCCACAAAGAACTATTTGGTTTGTAACGCATATGGACAAGGTACCTGCTGGTGATATCAAATTGTGGGAAACAGATCCTTTTCAACCGGTAGTAAAAGACGGAAAGATTTTTGGAAGGGGAAGCGAAGACAATGGAGCCTCTTTAATATCAACATTATATGCCGTGAAAAGTATTATGGATTTAAAAGTGAGGCCAAAAAACAACATTGCCTTAGCTTTGGTTTCAGATGAAGAAACGGGTTCAGAATTTGGAATAAAATACTTATTAAAACAAGGATTATTTAAAGAAGGGGATTGGTTCTACGTACCAGATGCCGGGGAATCTGATGGAAGCTTCATCGAAGTTGCGGAAAAATCGATTATGTGGTTAAAAATAACAACTATTGGAAAACAAGGCCATGCATCTATGCCCAATATCTCCATTAACGCCCATAGAGCTGGTATGGATTTCGCAATTGCAGCCGATAAATATTTCCATGAAACTTATAACCTACAAGACGACCTCTTTAATTATCCTTACTCTTCTTTTGAACCAACAAAGAAAGTATCAAATGTTGAAAATATAAATACCATTCCCGGCACTGATATCATATATTTTGATGGAAGAATTCTTCCAAATTATGACGTTGAACAAATAATAAACAACCTTAAAAACCTGTCAAAAGAATACGAGAATAAATGGAATGTCAAAATAATAATTGAAGGGGAACATCTTGAAAAATCAACAAAACCCACACCAAAAGACCATCCCTGTGTAGAAATATTGAAAGAAAGTATAAGAAACCTTAGAAATATAGAAGCTGAAGTTGGTGGAATAGGTGGAGGTACCTGTGCAGCGATAGTCCGTGGGGCAGGGTTTCCTGCTGCTGTTTGGTCAACAATTGATGGAACAGCACATCAACCTAACGAATACGTAAAAATAGATAATTTAATTAAAGATACCCAAGTTTTCGCATACCTTATGAATAATTTATAATTATTGTTTTTAGTCTTACAGATTATATTGGGGGTTGTATGATGTATGTAAAAATATGGCAAAATTATACTTTTCAAACAATTGAGTACACAGAAACCTTGCAAAAAGCCTTTGATAAAATAAGCAGTGAAGAAGAAAATTTGGTTGTTGTGAGACGAGATGGGACTCTGTACAACCTCATTACTTTCAACGATATAACAACTACATTTTCTTCTTATGGCTTAGATACGAAATTAATAGAAATATTAGATCCTACCGACTCTTTTTTATTTGACACTGACTTATTAGAAGATGCTCTAGTTTTGATGTTAGAAAACAGAGCTAGAGTTTTACCCGTTGTTAACAATGAAATGCGCCCTGTAGGAATCTTTGGACTTTTTGAAGTTTTAAAAGCCTTTAAAACCATCTCAGCTATTGATGAAACAGGAACACGAGCTTTAATAAAGATAAATGACGTTCCTGGTGAACTCAGCAAACTCTTGAGCATATTTGCGAATCGAAAAATCAACCTTCTCTCTCTAATGACCGCCAAAATAAGTGATGAAAAGAGAATGATCAGTCTCAAATTAGGCATTAAAAATATCGACCTCATTTCTGATATATTGGACGAAGAAAATATAGAGTATGAAGGTATATACGAAGAAAATGGAGACAAAGACAGGTAAAAAGCGGGGTGAAAGGGCAAAGCCCTACTCCACCTTTCCTTATGGGCGGGGAGCGGGGCGAAGGGGCGCTAAAACAAGTTTTTAGAATCTTTAAAGAAAAGACAGAATTACTCACTAGGAGGCGATACATATTATGAAAATAGCTTACGTATCCTACGAAGTCTCTCCATTTGCTAAAGCTGGAGGCTTGGCAGACGTAGCTGGAGCCTTACCAAAATATATTAAAAATGCAGGAGAAGATATATACGTTGTGATGCCTTTTCATAAAAACATAGAAAATAATTATGATATTTCTAAATTTGAGGTTGTAAAAACAGACTTAATACCTGATTCTCATACACATAAATCTCCTTTCAGTGTTTATAAAAGTTATTTAGAAGGTTCCTCTGTAGTAATTTATTTCATAAAAACAGATACCCTCTATGATTCAAAAAACATATATGATGAAGAAAATATCTTTTTGAAAACTTCGTACTTTTGTGACTCTGTTTTAAAAACCATAAAAGAATGTGAACCCGACACAAACGTTATCAACGCAAATGACTGGCACACTTCCCTTATACCTGTATATCTAAAAACCGTTTATTTACAAGACAACATTTTAAAAAAGATAGCCACAATATTAACTATTCACAATATAGGTTATCAAGGGCTTTTTAACCCTGAGGTATTAAATCAGGCTGGATTACCTAATTACCTATTCAACATAAACGCTCTGGAGTATTATGGAAAAGTAAATATATTGAAAGGTGGAATTTTGTTCAGTAATATAATAAATACAGTGAGTCCCACTTATGCAAAAGAAATACAGACCGAAGAATACGGATACGGACTAGAAGGTATATTGAAGGTTCGATCTGAAGATTTGTTTGGTGTATTAAACGGCATTGATTACAGCATTTATGACCCATTAAAGGATCCACATATCTTTTATCCTATTGAATCATACAAAGACAAATTAAAAAATAAAACAAGTTTACAGGAATACTTAGGACTCGTTAAGGATGAAAATGTAACGCTAATCTCTTTTATTGGCAGGCTCTTTGAGCAAAAAGGAATCGATTTAATTTCAAAAATAATAGACTTTTTGTTGCTCACTGATATTCAATTTGTTTTATTAGGAACAGGAGATAAAAAGTACGAAGAATATTTTGCTACCTTGACAAAACTTTATCCTAAAAAAGTCTCCATCAACATAACCTTCGATGTCGATCTAGCTCAAAAGATATACGCCGGATCTGATATCTTTTTGATGCCATCTAAGTATGAACCATGCGGATTAGGCCAAATGTACTCGATGAGATACGGCACCGTTCCCGTTGTAAGATACACAGGGGGATTGAAGGATACGGTTTCGGAATACAACCCAAAAGATAAAAAAGGAACAGGATTCGGATTTTATGAATACCAAGAAGCGAATTTATTATACACTTTAATGAATGCCGTGTACTTTCATCAAAAAAGGAATGATGACTGGACGAATATTTTTGAAAACTGTATGAAAGAAGATTTCTCTTACGAAAAAACAGCCAAGAAATACATCGAATTATACAAAATCGCCCTTGACAAAAAACGAGGTTATTAGAATGATGGAATTGAGAAAAGATCCTATAATAAAAAGATGGGTTATAATATCTTCCGAAAGATCGAAAAGGCCCATGGATTTCAAAAAGCAACAGCAAAAAATAGAAAACTCCTTCTGTCCTTTCGATTATGGAAATGAATACAGTACACCGGAAGAAATAATAGCCTTTAGAGACGCTAACTCCACTCCAAACTCCCCGGGATGGTGGGTTCGGGTTGTTCCGAATAAATTTCCAGCGCTCGACTCTGAAAACGAATTGAAAAAACAGGGTGTCGGGATATATGACCAAATGTCTGGCTATGGATACCATGAAGTCATTATAGAAACACCACAACACAACGCGAAATTAGCTGATATGCCAATGGATCAAATAAAAGAAATAATATGGGCTTACATACAAAGGTTTCAAACAATAAGAAAAGACAAAAACATAAAATACGTTCAAATATTCAAAAACAAGGGAGAAGAAGCTGGCGCTTCCCTTTCACATCCACACTCACAGCTCATCGCCACTCCAATCGTTCCCATCACTATTAAATCAGAAATAGAAGGCTCCAAATCTTATTATGACTTTCGAGAAAGATGTGTTTATTGTGACATAATAAACCAAGAGTTAAAGGACAAACAAAGGGTCGTTTTCAAAACGGATGAGTTCATTGTTATAGAACCTTACGCCTCTAGATTTCCATACGAAACATGGATACTTCCACTCAAACATTCACATGACTTTGGGTCCTTAGAAAACAATCCGGCATCAGTTGAAGATTTAGCAAAAACCCTTTCGATTATAACCAAAAGGTTTGATAAAAAACTCGACGATCCACCATTTAATCTATTCATACACACTTCACCGTTTATAGACGGACTGGAACTATATTACCACTGGCATATAGAAATATTACCTAGATTAACTAACGTTGCTGGTTTTGAATGGGGTACGGGCTTTCACATAAACCATGTTTCTCCCGAACAAGCCTGCAGTGACCTTATAGAAGAAAAAGACATTCTTTGAAAACGGGGGGGAACGAAATGATAGACTTAAAAGATATATTTTACGAATTTTCTTCGAGAAATGCCTTGGAATTAATTAGAAAAATCTCTGGTTTTCACAGAGCAAAAGGTAGCTTGGAATATTCCAAAGCGAGGGAGATAATTCAAAATTATTTGAAAAATTCAACTTTGCTTACCTTCCCTATGGATAAAACTTACAACACATGGCAAAGTCCCCCAAGTTGGAATCTAAAGGGAGGTTATTTAAAATATCAAAATGGAAAATACATCGTCTCTGATCTTTCTCTAACACCTATCTCGGCAATATTTCTATCGGATAAGACTGATGGTGTAGAAAAACTAAAAGTCTTCGATGTAGGAAAAGGAGAAACAGAGGAAGACTACAAAAATTTTGAACCGGGAAATGCGGTATTGGCTGACGGTAATCCCACGTTAGTGTATCTTTATGCAATAGAAAAATTCAAAGCAAGATGTGTTCTGAGTTATTATATGAAAGCTCAGGATAAATCCATAGGAAGAACTCCGAATCTTTTACCTGATACCATTAATTATACTTCTTTCCCAAGTTTTAAAAATAAGTATGCCTTTGGTTACGCATTATCTTACGATCAATTTCAAGAATTAAGGGAAAAACTTAAAAAAGAAAAAGTTTACATAGAAGCCTTTTTGGATGCAGATCAAGGAACAAATACCCTAGAAGTCTTACAAGAAAATATAGGTAAAGATACCGATCAACCAGCTATTATTTTAACTGCTCATCTGTGTCATCCAAAACCAGGAGCCAATGACAATGCAAGCGGTTCTGCACTGCTAGCAGAAATAATGAGAGTATTAGAGAAGTTCCAAGATCATTTAAACAGAAAAATCATTGGTCTTTGGGTAGCAGAGATGTACGGTACAGCCGCTTATTTAACAACAGAATTCCCAAAAAACGCTTACGTTATAAACTTAGATATGGTGGGAGAAGATCAATTTAAAACAGGATCAACTCTGAAATTAACTCCATCCCCTTGGGAAATACCTTCTTTTTTAGGAGAACTTCTTTATATCAATTTAGAAGATCCTGCTTTCAGATTATCTTTCGAAAGATATTCGGGAGGCTCTGACCATTACATGTTTTCAGATCCAAGCTTGGGAATACCGGCTGTGTCATTAACAAATTGGCCTGATAGGTATTACCATTCAAGCGACGACACGGTTGATACTTGTTCAAAAAATACCCTTGACTGGATAGGAAAAGCTGTGTTAAAAACTATCTACGATCTAGACAATATGAATCAAGAAGTTTCGGCACAAGTAAAAGGGAAAATTATAAACAATCATTTCAAGTTAGTCAATGTTCAAAGCAAACTCATCACTAATTATTTAAATTATATGACGTACCTAAAACTACAGCAACTCTCTAAATATGGGGATGTTGAAGAAGAATTAATTGAATTTTTTAAAGAAAAAATTGAGTTAGATTTGATCCCCCAACAAAAAAGAAAGATAAGAAAAAATATTGGACCAATTTCCGATTCATGGTACAATATCGAAGATATAAAATGGATGAACCAAATTAGAGAAGAAATACCTAGCTTTAGAGATTTCTTGGATGTATTTTTAAATGTATTTGAACTAGGATTTTCAAAAGAAGAAGCTATTTTAATAGCAAAAGCAGAGTTGGGAATTGAGGAAGATTTAAAGGCAGAAGTCGAACATTATCTGCAAAGATTAAAAGAAGAAAAATTAATCGAAATATAAGATTTTTCTTATTATATTAGGGCACTCTATATGAGTGCCTTATTTTTTATTTTTAAGAAAAAGCAAGGTAAACGCTTTTAAATAGATCTAAACCTTCGTAATTGCTCATAATCTGCTGTAATCAAACTTGACTATCTTTGTAAACAGTTTTATAATTTCTATAAACTTACTTTCGATAGTAAAGAAAGTAAGATAATAAAATTATTCTAAAATTTATAGAAAAGAGGAGAAAAATTGGCTTTAGTAGGTAGCAGAGAATTAATTAGGGATATAAATGAGAAAACTATATTAAAAGAAATCTTTTTAGAAAAACAGATCGACAGAGCTTCACTAGCAAGAAAAACAAGTTTAAGTGGAGGAACAGTCACAAAGATTACCTCTGATTTACTAGAGAAAGGATTGATCAGGGTAGTTGGGGAAAGCAATTCGACCGGAGGAAGAAAACCCATTCTATTATGTATTAATCCAAATTTCGGAAATATTTTAGGTGTGAAGATAGGTTTGGGATATCTTCAACTGATAATCACAGATCTAACTGGAAAGATCTTATCTCAGGAACGAAAGGAGTTCGGAGAGGAGTTTGACCCACATAAAATTTCCTATCTAATTAAAGAATACGTTGAACAAAAAAACAAAAATCATTTAGTCGGAGCTTCTGTAGCTGTTTCAGGTACCATCGATTCAACAAAAGGTGTTGTTCTAGATTCTTTTATTTTAAATTGGAAAAACGTTGAACTTGGCAAAATCTTAAAAAATATATTAAAGGTACCTGTTTACCTAATAAACGATGTTGATTCTTTCACACTTGCTCACTTATGGAAAGGAAAATTAAAAAAATATAAACATGCATTAGTTATGACTCTCGGGGTTGGCATAGGTGGTTCTCTTATTGTAAATGGAAATCTTTACACCGGAAACGGCGGCGCCGGAGAAATTGGACACATGACTATAAAAGAGAATGGAAATAAATGTAGTTGCGGAAGCTATGGATGCTTAGAAGCAGAAGCTAGCTTTGAATCTTTGGTTAATAAAATCAACACAAAAAGTGAAAACACGCTCCTCAAAGAATATTATAAAACGTTTAAAAATACCGAATTATCAGAAATTGATTTTATCAGATTAGCTTTAAAAGAAGACCCTCAAGTATCACACGAGGTTTTCAACGAATACTCAACATTAATAGGAACAGCCATAAAAAATTTAATCAATATTTTTACTCCTGAATACTTTTTGATAGGCGGAGAAGCCTTAGAGTTTTCAGATTATTTCTTAGATAACTCTATAAACTATGCTAAAGAAAATGCCTTCGGAAATTTAGGTGAAAGGGTGATTTACGATGTTGATAATTTAGGACCAAAAGCATGGATGTTGGGTGGTGTGTATCAAGTAATTCAAGAAGAGATGTTTTATATCAATGTTTGAGGAGGAGATATTATGAAAAAAGCATTCTTTTTGTTGGTTGTGGTACTTATTAGCACCTTCATGTTGGCTCAGGTTAAGGAAGTTATTTTTTGGCATAGTTATTCTACTGCTTCAGGAGAGTATAAACTATTAACTGAAGAAATTATACCGGAATTTGAAAAAGAACATCCTGATATCAAAATTACAGAAGTTCAAGTTCCTTACGATGAAATGAGAAGAAGATTGATCGTAAGCACAGCAGCTGCACAATACCCTGACGTTATGAGGATGGATATTATCTGGGTCCCACAATTTGCTGATATTGGTGTCTTATTACCACTCGATGAAGAATTTGCCAATGATTTTCAACAAATTAAAGATGATTTTTTACCCGGTCCATTGGCTACAAATTACTGGAAAGGTCATTATTACGGAGTCCCTTTGGATACAAATACAAGAGTTTTGTTATGGAACCGTAAAATGTTTGAAGAAAGTGGATTAAGTGAGCCTCCAACAAATATGGAAGAATTTATTAAATATATCAAAATTTTAACCAAAGATACTGATGGAGACGGACAGATTGACCAATGGGGTTTTGCTGATACAGGTTTCGGACCATGGAATAGTATGGCTTGGATATATTCTTTTGGTGGTCAAATCCTTGATCCAACAAATTCGAAGGCAGAAGGATACGTGAATGCACCAGAAAGTGTCGAAGCTTTAAAAACATTTAAAGATTTATACAATCAAGGCTATATTGCACCTATCGGAGGAGGGGGAATTGGTGTATTAGAAGGATATGCTGAAGGTGTTTATGCTATGACCTTTGATGGTCCATGGGCTGAGAGTATTATAAAAGGTCAGTATCCCAATGCAGAAATTAATTATTCCCTCATTCCTGCTGGTAAAGGAGGATCCAAGTCTGTTGTCGGCGGTGAAGACATAGTTATTTTCAACTCTACTAAATACAAAGAAGAAGCATGGGAGTTTGTAAAATTCTTGACCTCAAAGGATGTTCAGCTAAAATTTGCAACTGTTGGTCAGATGCCAATATTGAATGGATTACTTGACGAACCTGAAATTAAAGGACATCCATTCTTCCCAGTTTATCTAAAACAATTAGAAACAGCAGTTCCTCGCTCCCCTCATCCTGCTTGGAACGAAATCAACGATATTATGGATAGTGCCTGGCAAAATGCGGTTATAGGAGGAGTAGAGGCACAGGATGCTTTAGATAACGCCGCTTATGAAATTGAAGAAATTCTGAATGACTATAGATAAGGATGGAAAGTAAAATTCTAGGTGGAGGATATTCCCCTCCACCTAATATAATTTCTTGTATTATAGGAGGAATAAAGAATGACTAGGGAAAAGAGAAGAAAATTGGTTGGCCTTCTTTTTGTCTTGCCTGGTTTGATCAGTTATCTTGCGTGGACTTTGTACCCGATTATAAAAAGTTTCATTATGAGTTTATATAAATGGAATATTAATCCTAATATTCCTAATAAATTTATTGGCTTAGAAAATTATACCCAATTATTTCAAGATCCAAAATTTTATGCAGCTCTTAAGAATACGATTTTTTATACACTAATTACAGTTCCTGGACAAATGGTTTTTGGCTTTTTAGTAGCTCTCCTTTTAAATAGAAAAATGAAAGGTCAAACTTTATTTCGGTTGCTGTACTATTTGCCTGTCATCACTTCTTGGGTAATAGTCTCAATATTGTTTCAATATCTCTTTGCTGCAAGAGGAGGTTTAGTAAACTTTCTATTAAAAGACTTGCTTCATATAATACAGAAGGATGTTCCATGGCTATCCAACCCAAAAACAGCAATGATACCTATTTACACATTGGGAATATGGAAAGGCATAGGGTGGTCGATGCTTATTTTCTTAGCCGGACTTCAAGGAATACCTAAACAACTTTACGAAGCGGCTTCTTTAGACGGTGCTAATAGCTGGCAAACCACAACTAAAATTACTTTACCTTTAATGGTACCCACAATTATGTTCGAACTTGTCATGCTTACAATTGGCGGATTTAATGTTTTTCTTTCAGTTTATGTTATGACTGGCGGGGGACCGATGGGATCAACGGAGGTCTTGTCTTCATATATGTTTAAAGAAGCCTTCGATTATTTCCACTTTGGTTATGGGTCAGCAATATCGGTAATTTTCTTCATTATTGTTTTTACCATAGCCCAAATTCAAAGGAAACTATTAGCTAAAAGAAGTCTCTATTAAGGAGTGAAAAAATGGAAAGAAAAATCTCAAAAAAAATAATTAATATAGGTATTTTTTGTATTTTAATTTTAGGAGCAATAATAATGACTTTTCCATTCTATTATATGTTTATAACTTCCTTAAAGGAAACAGGTTATATTTTCACCGTTCCACCTCAATTAATCCCTAAGCCTGCCACATTCCAAAATTATATAACTGTCTGGAAAGAAACAGATTTTCCCAGATACTTTATAAACAGCGTCACCATAACGCTTCCTGCAATTATTTTGAATGTTCTATTATCCACTTTAACGGCATATGGATTTGCAAGGTATAATTTTCCAGGGAAAGAAACTTTTTTCTCCCTTCTAATTGCTACTTTAGCCGTACCAGGATTACTTCTCATAATTCCTCAATTCGACATTGTTAGTAAAATAAGATGGTTGATGGACAACAAAATTACACTTATTTTAACAGGAGGAATAGGAGGAATTGCATTCAACGCCTTTTTCTTGAGGGGATTTTTTGAAGCTATGCCTGTTGAATACGAAGAAAGCGCAGAATTGGATGGAGCCAATGCCTGGCAGAGATTTATTTATATAGTTTTCCCACAAGCTCTCCCTTCTGTAGGAGCGTTAACTATAATGTCTTTTTTGGGAATATGGGACGACTATTTTTGGCCATCTTTGATATTAACTTCAAAGAACAATTGGACATTGCCTATCGGTATAATGACTTTCCACGGTCAATATAGCGTTCAATGGAATGTTTTATTTGCGGGAACTATGATTTCTTTGGCTCCTGTATTAGTAGTTTATGTCCTATTTCAAAAGTATTTTATACAATCAGTTTCTGAAGGAGGTTTAAAACTCTGAAAGGAGGGACTTTTAATTGCGTAAGAAAATCATATTTTTAAGCTTTTACAACTTGCTTTTGTTCGTATCAATACTTGGAGGTGAAAGTATGGACATTTTGTTTGATAAATCATTCTATTATCCAAATGATTCTATAAATCTAAGGTTGTTGAATCTTCCTAATGAAACGAAAAAAATTAAAATTGTTATAACTAAAGGTATTCAAACAATTAATGAATTAAGTATGAACATATCTAAAGTGGATGAAACCATGCAAATATTTTTAAAAGCTCCTTCTACAGTTGGAGGGTATGGATTAGACTTTTATGTAAATGATGATTTGATCTTAAGCAGAGGCTTTTCAGTTTTAAATTCTTGGACTGAGTCCCCTCGCTATGGGTTTTTAACAGATTTTGGTGAAGAAAGAATTAACATTGAAAAAACTTTTGATTATTTAGCTCAATACCATATCAACTCTTTGCAATATTATGATTGGATGTATGATTATGGATATTTAGTTTCTAAAGAAGAAAATTACAAAGATGCTTGGAATAGACAAAAAAACATATCAAATTCCGTTTTAAAGGAACTAATAAGAGAAGGCCATAAAAATAATATTTTTTCCATGGCGTATGTTTCTATTTACGGTGTAGAAAGAAATCTTGGCTTAGACAATCCCGAGTGGTTGTTATATGAAATAAAAGGTGAGCATTATGAACCTGTTGACTTTTATCAAAAAATTTTAATCACAAATACTTATCAAGATTCAGGTTGGACAAAATTTCTTATACAACAATGTAAAGAAACTTTAAATTTTGGATTTGATGGGATACATTTAGATCAATATGGATACCCTAAAGATTATGCATCTTTTTACTTAGAAGATAACGAATATAAACCTTACATAACATCTAAAGGTTTTAAGGAATTCATAAATAAATTGAAACAGCAAACAGAAGCTCCTGTAATCTTTAATTATGTTAATAATTGGCCTAAGGAAATTCAATCTCAAACTAAAGCAGACATGATTTATATTGAACCTTGGGAATCATGTAATACATATGAAGATATGTACAAAATGATCAAAGAAGCTAAGGAAAGAAGCAAAAAGGATGTCATAACTGCTGCTTACATTAATCCCTCTTTTGAAGAAAATATTACTTTGACCGATGCTGTTATTGCAATAAGTGGTGGAAGAAGATTAGAACTGGGAGAATATATGTTAATACTTGGAGGACCCTATTTCCCTGGTGACGCAGATATTGTAAGTCAAGATTTACTAAATAAACTTAGGAATTACTACGATTACCAAGTAAGATATGAAGAATTATTTGATATCCCAGAAAAAGAAGTAGAATTAAAAGGAAATAATTTATCTTTGAACCCAAAAAAAGATTCTATATGGTACAATGTTAAGATGAACTCTAAGTATGTTTTCATTAATCTTGTCAATTTTGTAGGGACAAGCACTAACTTTTGGAGAATGAAAACAAAAAAGCCCAATACAATCAATGATATAGAAATTTTTATTCCTTTAAACAATATTAAAAATCTATATTTTGCTTCAGCTGATAATCAGTTATTTTTTTCAAAAATAGATTTTTCAGAAACAGAAAATGGGTTAATTGTAAAAGTTCCAACAATTGAATATTGGTCAACTATTCTGATGGAATTAGAATAAAAACTTGAGGAGGAATTACCTATGTTCACAAAGACACATTTAACGCCATACACTACTTTGTACAGAAGCGGCAAACCTTTTAAAACGGGGGCGGTGATAGTTGACTTAGAAAGCAAAGATTTCCAACAAAACGATACAATCCCATATTTTCAAGTTGAAGAAAAAGACAACAAAATAAATTTCATATACAAGATGTCAAAAGAAGATGTTGTATATGGATTAGGAGAAACTCTTGGGGCACTGAACAAAAGAGGTAAAATATACAGATTCTACAACACTGATGATCCTGAACATACCCCTGATAAGATGTCTTTATACGGTTCTCATCCTTTTATGATCTTGGATGGAAAAAGTACTTTTGGATTGTTCATTGATTATCCTTCCGAAATAATCTTTGACATAGGGTTTACAGATAAAGATATTTTAAAGATAACCGTCCCTTCAAAAGATTTTGATTTGTATATCTTTGATTGTGATGAAAAGCTATCCATAATAAAGGAATACTTTAATTTAACTGGGAAACCTTACATCCCTCCAAAATGGGCTTTTGGGTTTCAGCAATCAAAGTGGAGTTACTTCTCTGAAGAGGAAGTTAGAAATGTAGCAAAAAAATTTAGAGAAACGGGAATTCCCTGTGATGTCATTTACACAGATATAGATTACATGGATAGTTACAAGGTCTTCACGATAAACAAAGAAAAATTCCCTAACTACGAGGGGATGGTGAAGGACCTAAAAGAAATGGGAATAAAAATTATACCGATTATAGACCCCGGGGTAAAAATAGAAAAGGACTATGAAATGTACGAAGAAGGCAAGGAAAAAGGTTTTTTCTGTGTTGATGAAAACGGAAACGACTTTGTTGCAGCTGTCTGGCCAGGACCTACGCATTTTCCAAACTTTTTGAACTCAGAAGTCAGAAGATGGTGGGGCAAGAAGTATAAAATCTTTACAGATATGGGAATAAAAGGTTTTTGGAACGATATGAACGAACCTTCAATATTTTATACTCCTAAAGGTTTAGACAATCTCATCGAACTGTTAAAAAGTTTGGAAAAAAATAAAGAAAATGCAGGCATAGAAGTTTTCTTGGCAAGAGAAACACTTTTGAAAATAGCTAATAACAGAGAAGATTATAAAAGCTTCTACCATAAACTAGACGACGGTAGTTTAATAAATCACGATACGGTTCATAACTTATACGGATTCAACATGACAAAAGCTACTGCAGATGAGTTGAAAGAGTTATGCCCGAATGAAAGATATCTGTTACTCTCAAGAAGCAGTTATCCGGGTCTCCACAGAATGGCTTCAATATGGATGGGGGATAATAAATCTTGGTGGGAACACATGATTGTTAATATAAGAATGCTGCAATCTTTAAATATGATGGGATTTTTCTATACGGGAGCTGATGTTGGCGGCTTTGGAGCAGATTCATCTGCCGAATTGGTCATAAGATGGATGGAGTTAGGAGCATTCACGCCATTTTATCGAAACCATTCCGCACTAAATACAAGGCCTCAGGAGCCTTGGCAGTTCGATGAAGAATCTTTGAACATCATGAGAGACATAGTGAGGCTTAGGTACGCTTTCATACCTTATACTTACTCAGAATATATGAACTCCGTGAAAGAATCTGTCCCATTTGTAAAATCTTTATCTTTTGTATTTGAAGAGGATAGGGTAAAAGATATAGAAGATCAGTACATGTATGGAGATTCTTTGATGGTAGCACCTGTTCACGAACAAAACAAAAAGGGAAGATATGTACACTTGCCAGAAGTGAAGTGGCTAAATTGGACGGCTTCTAAATACGAAGAAAGAAATATGAAAGTTTATGAACCGGGAGATTATTACATTGAGGCAGATTTAAATGAAATTCCTCTTTTCATAAAAGAGAATAGCTTGATACTTCTATCCGAGCCTATGAATTATGTTGGTGAAAAAGAAATTACAGAACTAACAGTCATTGGTTTGGTTAGCGATCAAGCTGTTTACAATTATTATGATGACGATGGAACTACTTACAACTTCACAAAAGGAGAGTTTGGTAATTTAAAGATAGATATAACAAAAGTAGGTAATGATTTCAAAATAGATGTGACAACATACGATCCAACGAATATTTTGAAAATAAAAAAGATCCATTTCGAAATATACGACAGTGATGGAAGTGTCATCAAAAAAGATATGATCCTTTAGAAAAGACTTGGGATGCTCCCAAGTCTTTTCTTGAATAAGAATCGATTATTCATTAATGGATTTCGCCTTTCTATTTTCAAAAAACATAACTGGACTCTTAAATCGAATTCACTTTAAAGATATGGCAAAGATATGCATCGTTGGAATTTGAGGCAAAAAGATAGATTGCACAGGCACAGATTTTAAAGGAATCTTCAACATGTACATTTGTGGATTTATATTTTCTGTTATTCCTAAGCTATCGTATCTATAACCTAACTCCAAAAGAACCGTTTCACCATAAATTGGAGACTGGCACCAATCGGAAAAGGCGATTTCCACCTCCTGACTTGATCCATCTTGGTAAAGAATCATTATTTTACCGGTATAATTGCCATGGTCGCTCCCACCAACAATGTACATGTAATCAAAAGTTTTTTCTATATCTTTTAGATTTATAACCTGAGAAGTTAGTATTAGGTTATCGTTTCCATCAATCTTAAATTTAAAATAAACATTTTCTTTTTCATAAAAGAACATATTATTCGTTAAATGTTTTATAAGTTCCTCTACTGGGTATTTTGCTCCTATTATTCCATCGTAGTTATCAAAATTACCAGATTTTCTTTCGGAGAAACTTACTATGCCATCGTTGTTAAATAACTCTTCTATATCCAATAAAAAGCTATTGTTAATAAAAATACCTTCAACTTCAGCGGTTTGAGTATATAAACTTTCTTCTGTTGCTGCTTCATAAGTTGTTTTTTCAATTTTTCCTTTAGAGAATTCATAATAAGATTGGTCGAATTCAAATATAAAAGCGGGATCTACTGGTTTTAAAATAACTTGATCAACGTAAATAAAACCATTTTCAGGTTTTAAGTACAAAATAATTTGATTTTCTTCCATATTTAAGTCCCCAATGTACATAATACCATCATTTGAATCTAAGTTTTTATCTATTGAATTATCTCCAGAAGAAGCTTTAACGTGGGTGTTAGAATCAAAAGACCCGGCTATATAAACTTCATACTCTCCAGGATAAAAATTCTCAATTTTTTGTCTTATCCTTATGCTTTCTTCGGTCTTAATGCGAATATTATTGGTATTGTCCAATTCAAAATAATAAATGCCCGCATCCATTTTCTCAGATTCAAACAATAGAGTCTCTCGACCGCCAATTATTTTAGACGAAGTTAATGGTTGAACCTGGGAAGGTAAGGTTTTTAACCTTACTAAACTTAGCAAAGCACATATTGTCGATTCAGCACCGGCATTGCTGTTTATATATATAGAATGTAAAGAATCATAACCTTCACCGTTTGGTCCATACATCGGAGAAGCTAAATGATTGTTCCTTTCAAAAAACCCTCCGAACAAGGCGGCAATGTAGGCATATTTTTCTTCCTGGGTAACTGAATACAATTTCACTAAAGTCGAAATTATTGGTTCGACTGCATAAGCTATCTGAGGATACATTTTTATATATTTTCCTATTTCATAAACCGGACCTAAAGAAAGCAATACTGGATAGAATTCATCTGCTAAAGAGATTGCAGAATCTAAATATTTAGTATTTCCTGTTATTCTGTACAGTTCAATCAGAGCCTCTCCTTGTCTACTACCCCAACTATGCCATAATTGGTAATCTGTTCCTTCGTTGAATGCCCCCTTCAACAATCCTTCTTTTATCTGTGTATTAAGAATTGAATCTCCAATTTTTATAGCCAATTCTTTTACACTTTCATCCCCTGTATATTTGTAATATTCAATCACACCTAAAAGGAAAACGGAAGAAACATCTGAATTTTTATTCAAAAAGTAATTTTCATCCAAGCTCCTTGATAAAAAACTATACGCTAATTTGGCAGAATTTTCTAATTTCTTTTGAAAATCTCGATCCTCATTAAAGACTTCTAAGGCATTTGAGATAGCCCAAAATCCTCTTGCCGCCCACCAATTTGCCGATTTTCTACTTGTTACTCCTTGCTTATTAATACTACCATCCTCAAAAATAAAGTTATAGAAATCTCCATCAGAATCTTGAAGTGCCATCACAAAATCTAAAGCTTCTTTTGCTCTTTGAAGGTAAAATTCGTTGGGATAAAGTTTATAAAGTTCTGTATACAATACTGCAACCCTCGCTACATCATCTACACAAGTTACTCCTTCGCCTTTTGCCTCTGTGTGAACATATGTATCTCCGAATTTTTCAGCATATATCCAATAACCGATTTTTGTCTCGCTTTCTATTATGAATTCGTCCCTTAAAAATTCAAGATGGCTAAGATTTATCTCCGGTACACCAAAGGAAATTACAGATAAAAAAATAAAAGAAAACATGAAGAATTTCCTCCAATTCATATGCGTTCCTCCCTCTAAACTTTATAAAAACAAAATATTTCTGCAGCATTTATAAATGCTGCAGAAATAAAAGATTTACTGAACAATAAGTTTTAAATTTTGTATCTCATGTGCCCTTCCTTCAAGCAATTTTATAGCTTCTACAGTGTTCTTTGCAGAATAAATTGAGAAATATCTCGTATAAGTTACTTCGTCTCCAGCTTTGAATTTCATCATCCAATCAGCTTCATTAGTTCCCTCAAAAGTGCCTTTTGTAGCTTCATAATTATTCAACTCTCCTGGGATCCATCTAAATATCCCATCTCTAAATTCTCTACTTTCATAAAACCAAAAATCATTATAAACAAATTTTTTAAGGTCTGAATAAACAACGGATGTTTGTGGTAATATTTCTGCGGCTATCAAACCATATTTCTCTGAAAAGTTTGCTCTCCAATCTTCCATAGAAACAAAGGCATATGTCGCTCCCCACCATAAAGGTTTCATTGAATCAATTGCTGGAAAAACTACATAAGCATTTTCATCAACTATTTCTACTGCACCTCTTTCCTTCCAATATTCATATGGGGTTATTCCTAATTGTTCTGCCCAAATCACTCTTCTAAACATAGGAGTGATATGTAAAGAACCATCATCAACGGTAGTTAAAGGTGCTGTAGCCATAACTTGTAATTTCATTATATCAACGTAATTGGAGAAAGAAAATTCATTTTCCACTAGCACATCCCCAGTTTTAAAAATATATGTGGTTATCTTTTGTGTGAGACCAGGGAGCTCTTCATAGGAAAGTACTGCCTGAACAGTTACAGCAACAGGCCCTGGATCAAAAACTTTTAAATCCTTCACTGTTAATCCCATAGATGTTGTTTCAACGTGTTTGCCTAACTTCCCGTCTACATAGTATGTGCTACCTGACCACCCCGCAATTCTTGCTGTCCCAAGTTCATTGTACAAAATTCCTTCCACGTTGCCAAATTTAGTAAAATTTGCTAATCCGTGGTTATTTACCTTGACCGTAAAATTTTTGTTTACTACATTGTATTCTCCGTCTTTTTCCTCAATTGTGAAAGCTGGTTCAAATTGAAGTAAGTCCAAATCCCAATCATCCGAGACAACGATATTGGCTTCATTCTTAAACACAAATAGGAGAAAATCTGGCGAAGAAATTCTTCCGTTTTGATCAACATCCACAATCTGATAAGGAAGATCTTTTCCTTTCGAATCTTTTATTCTGATAGAATTCCAGTTCGCATCGAAATCATATCCAACAAAATCCAACAACTCAGAAAAACTTACCACAAAAGGAACATCAAGGCTTGTCATTTGCTCGGTAGAAACTTTTAACACCTTTTCCTCTGCAAAAAGAGTGAAGGTTACAAGAAGAACCGTCACCAAAGTTACAAAGATTCTCGCTTTTTTCACTTTTGTTCCTCCTCCTTTCATTTTTCATAAAAATATTTTTATTGGGATACTATAAACCAAACAAACTTTTTGCTTTTTCGTTATGTAAGCGCTTACAATCTCATTGATAATTATAACACCTCAAAAAAATCTATGCAAAGTCGGTTATAACCGTTTATACGTAATTAGAAACAATTAGGGTCTTTTATCAGTTGAAATCTCCTATTTTCTTATTTTTTGATTTTCTTAAAGTATTTTTTCGAATATCAACTCTTAGAAAAAAGAAGATTTTTTGAAATAATCGAGAATAATTGCCATTAATTGACTTTATTTAGCTATAATCAAGTTTGACTTTCTTTATGTATACTGTTATAATTTTTTTGTAAGCGCTTACAAAATGGAGGTATTACTAAATGTCAACAATAGATGATGTAGCAAAATTAGCTGGTGTATCGATAGCCTCAGTATCAAGAGTTTTGAATTCAAAAGACAATGTTTCGGAAAAAACTAAAGAAAAAGTTTTACGAGCTATCGAAGAATTAGATTATAAACCCTCGGGAATAGCTCGGAATTTAGCCAACAAAAAAAGTTCTTATAACATTGGTTTAGTCATTAGTAAAAGGATAGACAAAATTCTCAAAGGAAATGACTCATTTGGTATAAGAGAGTTCTATACAACTGTTTTAGCGGGAATAGAAAGTTTAGCAAAAGAAAACAATATCCAAATAAAATTGCAAACCTTTGATAATGGAAACAGAAAATTACTGGAAGATTTAGATGGCTTGCTGATAATGGGAGGAGACCGTCTACCTAAGTTAGTCGAAAATTCAGATTTACCAAAGGTACTTGTAGATAATTACATTCCTGCTTTAAAAGTTGATTCCGTAATCTCAAACGGCTTTGACGGCGCCTATTATACAATAAAACAAATGATCTCACGTGGATATAAAAAAATTGTACATATTCACGGTCCACTTACATATTGGGGATTTAGAAATAGATTTGAAGGATACACGGCAGCGATGACTGAATTTGGATTGCTGCCTCAAACATTCGAGTGTGACGAAACTCCAGAAGGTATATTATATGCATTAAATCTAACTTTATCCAAAAAACCTAATGTAATTTTTGCTTCAAATGATGTTATAGCTTTAATAATTTTAAATTTTTTAAAAAAGAAAAAAATTCATGTCCCAAAAGATATTCAACTAATTGGATTTGACGATATTATTTCTTCTTCGGTTTCTGAACCTAAACTGTCAACGGTAAAAGTTTTCAAGTTTGAGATGGGGAATATCGCTTTAAATAGACTAATAGATTTGATCAATGAAAAGAATCCTCATCCAGCAATGATCTCGTTATTCACCACCTTTATCGAAAGGGATAGTACGATAAGAGCTAAGAATTAGGAATAGTGATCAAGCAATATAAGAAATATAATGACTTATTTTAAAAAATTATAAATAATTATTGGGTAGTAACCCAATTCAAAGGAGGTATGGTCAGTATGAAAAAGTTCACAGTGGTGTTTATTGTGTTATTGTTGACGGTTTTTGCCTTTTCCCAGACAAAACTCGTTTTTTGGACCGCTCCTAATCCTCAGCAAGAAATGTTTTGGAAGGAAGTCGTTGCTGAATATGAAACTTTACATCCTGAAATTGATATCGAGTGGTCTACCATTCCTGCAGCAGGAAGCTCAGAAGAAGCTATCCTAACAGCTATAGCTTCGGGAAGAGCCCCAGATATTTCCACCAACATCTTTTCAGGATTTGCTGCACAATTAGCGGATATAGGCCAATTAGTAGCTTTAAGTGAATTAGAAGGTTTCGATGAACTTGTTGAAACAAGAAAGATGGGAAGTATCATAGAAGGCTGGGAAATAAACGGTAATGCATATGTTATACCTATTTATTCAAACCCTGTTCTGATGTGGTGGAGAGATTCTTTATTGAAAGATGCCGGCTTTGATAATCCCCCAAGAACGTACTCAGAGATCTACGAATTTTCTAAAAACTTTGTGGTACCCATGGAACGATATTCCATCCAAGTAATTGCAGGAAGAAATTGGTGGGATAGATGGTTTGACTTTATTACGTATTACTATGCAGCAGGTCAAGGAAAATCATATATAGATACTGATAGGATGAGAGCAACATTCAACGACGAAGTTGGTCAAGAAGTAGCTCAGTTTATCAAAACAATGTTTGATAACCAATGGACTGCTGTAGATTTAGGTTCTGATCCATTTTATAACGGAGCTATTGCTGGAACATTGATGGGTCCTTGGAGCATCGCTTATGCCGAGAATCAGTATCCAGACGTCGTTGATGATATTGTTATTACACCGCCACCAGTTCCTGACAATTATCCAAGTGATCAACCGATTTATACTTTTGCTGATGCAAAAGGGCTTGTAATTTTTAATACTACAAAAAACTTGGAAGAAGCTTGGGAATTTGTTAAATGGGTATTCTCGAGAGAAGATTTCGATTCGAAATGGTTAGAATATACCAAAATGCCACCAGCAAGAGAAGACTTATTAACTAATGAAATATTTGCTGATTTTTGGGAGACAAATCCTTTAGCAGCTGAATATGCCAAATATGTCCCTTATGCTGTTCCTCCCGCACCAATTACAACAACTGTTGACGTACAAGATATCATGACTGTTGAATTGATTGAACCTTTAATGCATGGCACCAAAGATGTTCAAGAAGCTTTGGATGATGCAATTAAGGCTATAAACAGAATCCTCTGGTAAGGGAAGGTTAAAACAATGAGTAAAAAAATAGGGTTAGCAAAAAAAGAAGCAAGGAAAGGCTTTGGTATTTCTTCAATATATTTAATTTATGCGGCAATATTTTGGGGTTATCCTTTTGTATGGTTATTTATACTTCTTTTTTCTAAATGGAGGTTTGTGGGGTCACCTCAATTCGTTGGCTTTCGCAATATTACGAGGGTCTTAACCGACCCTCTTTTTTGGAAAACAGTAATCAATGTTTTTCGTTTTATGATGTACTATATTCCTCTTGTGTTAATAGGAGCTTTACTCTTTGCCATTGCCCTGAACAAAATAAAATATGGAAAAACCTTTATAGCCCTTTCTTTTTTGGTAGCCAATGTTTCATCAGGAGTTGCTTATTCAATTATGTTTTCAAACCTTTTTTCTGTCAATGGACCAGTAAATAAAGCGCTAAATAGTCTTTTTGGTATCACTATTCCTTGGTTTACAAGCCCACAATGGGCGATGTTTTCCATTGCGCTGATTGTTATTTGGAAATTCATTGGCTATTATGGCTTAATACTATATGCCGGCTTAACCGCTATACCAAAATCTTTATATGAAGCAGCAGAGTTGGACGGTGCAGGAAGTCTTACAAAGTTTTTTAGAATTACATTGCCACTATTAAATCCTTCTATAATAATGGTCTTGGTTTTGGCTATTACTTTGGCTTTTGGAATATTCACAGAACCTTATATGATAACTGGGGGTGGTCCAATGAGAAGTACTTTAACCCCGATGATGCATATGATTACTACAGCATTCCAAAGAATGGACCCAACTTACGCTGCAACAATGGCAGTGTTTGTAGCTATGATAAGCTTTGGAATGATTTGGGTAGTAAGAAAAACTATGGAGAGAGAAGTTGATTTAGTATGATAACTAAAAAAACAAAGGCTGGAAATGTAATTCTTCATATAGTGATGTTCTTTTTATCACTAATCTGGTTGTACCCTTATGCCTGGCTGTTCTTGGCATCGGTAAAACCCTCTGCTGAAATCTATACCAGATTTCTACCAACGAGGTTCACTTTAGAGCATTTTAGATTTATACTAGAAAGCGCCGAAAGGATGAATAGACCGTTTATAAGGGCATTTTTCATAAGTTTATTTGTGTCTATCACCGTTACAGTATGTGTTATAATAACATCAGCCATCATTTCTTTTGCCTTATCAAAGTATAGATTTAAGGCAAGAGAGGGGATATTTAATTTTATTATTTTCCAAATGGTGTTCCCTGGATTCATGTTTACCATACCTTTATACATTCTAATGAGAAACATGCATCTGTTAAATTCGCTGGCAGCTTTAATCGTTCCTTTTATTATGAGCGGTTGGGGCATTTTTATGATGACTCAAAGTTTTAGAGGGACCCCAAACGACTATATCGAAGCAGCAAAAATCGACGGAGCCGGCGATCTATTCATTATTTTTAGAATTATGTTACCTTTAAACAATTCCGTTATGGCAATTGTTGGGCTCTTCACATTCATCGGAGTATGGGACAATTTCATGTGGCCCCTCATCGTTATTCAGGATTATTATAAAATGCCTCTTTCTGTGTTGCTTGCAAGCTTTAATCACGAATACGGTGCATATATTGGACCAGTAATGGCAGGTTCAGTGATCCAAACTTTGCCAATGGTGCTTATCTTCATTATCTTCAGAAAGGCTTTTTTACAAGGAATTTCAATGTCTTTGAAATAATCACAATCAAAAAACTGTACTTATAAGGAAGGGATACATATTGAATTTGAAGTTGAAAAGGCATTTGTCAAACCCGTTGTTTGGACCAAATCCAATGCATTTGTGGGAATCTAGGTTTGTTTTTAATCCTGCGGTTGTTTATGACGGCAAAGTCTTCCATATGTTGTACCGCGCCCAAGGAGAAGATATGGTTTCTCGGATTGGTTATGCTGTAAGTGTAGATGGTCTACACTTTAATAGAATGGAAAAACCTGTATTTGAACCCTCAGATTTATCGGAACTATACGGTGTCGAAGACCCAAGAATAACGCATATAGATGGAAAATATTATATGTGTTACACAGCTTATTCTCCGAGAAATATCAAAATATCTTTAGCTGCCACAGAGAATTTCTTCACGTGGGAAAGATATGGAAGTATTTTGCCCGAAAGTCCTAATAAAGATGCTGCCTTGTTTCCTGAAAAGGTTAATGGAAAATATATCTTAATTCATAGGTTGGAACCAGATATTTGGTTTGCATATTCTGATGATTTAATACATTGGGGCAATTATGTAAAAATTGCTTCTCCAAGAAAAGATTATTGGGATAACTTAAAGATCGGAGCAGGTGGCCCACCTTTAAAAACTCCTTATGGTTGGCTGTTTTTGTATCATGGTGTTCAAGAAGATATCAGGCCTATCTACAGGTTGGGCTTTATGCTCTTAGATTTAAAAGATCCAACAAAGGTATTAAAAAGAACAGAAGAACCTATTTTGGAACCTCAGGAAAAGTGGGAGATTTTCGGAGGAGTTCCAAACGTTGTATTCTCAGATGCATTGGTTGAATATGGTGATCAATACTATGTTTACTACGGTGGAGCTGATAACCACATAGCTTTGGCTACTATTTCAAAAAAAGAAGTTTTCGATTGGATAAAGGAGTGAACTTTTTTAGGCAGGGTTTTTGATAGCAGTACTTCATAATAAAAGTCGGTAGATTCGATCTCCCGACTTTTATTATTTAAATATTACTTAAATATTACTTTAAATCTTTTTTCCTGGTCAAATACTCTTCTCTGGAAATCCGCCCCAGAGCATATTCTTGTTTGAGAATGTCTAGAGCATTATAGCTGCTGCGTTTTTTGTTTGCCCTAAACAATAGCACAACTACCGTTGCAAGCAATCCCCAGAAAAGCAAAGGTATAATCCACCAATATCCACCTAGAATACTCTGACCATAAGCACCCCACAGATAACAATATCCCATAATATACACTCCTCTCCAGAAATCTATTTACTCATGCTCCTCATAGTCAAGCCCTTTTGTCCCTACAACCTTTATTTTTTTAATCCTATTTCAAGTCTTTTATTATCTGATCAAATTCTTCCTTGCTTATTTCACCTCTAGCATAACGCTCTTTAGCGATCTCTTCAGCTCTATCAACTTGATGAGGAAAGTCATTATTATTGTTGTGATATGAACTCGAATTATCGTCATTCTTATTATTAATAAAATAAATCGCTGCTATGATAATTATTATCAAGAAAATCAAAGAAAATCCTCCCCACATCATTCCCAAACCGAATCCCATCATAATTTATCACTCCTTTCCAAATTATTGTAACTTTTTATAGCTGCATCAATTTAACCACGCACTGTTTTAAGTTTTCTAAGAATCTTTTCGTGTTTCATAAAATTGTCTCTTTTTATCCATCCCACTGGGGGAGGGTATAAGAATTATAAACGATTTTTATTACATTCAAATTAATATTGATTACCAAAGTAGTAAACCCATCGGACAAAAAATGAGGCTCTATTCATTGAAGAAAAAACAAATATTTCTTACTAGGTTAGCTATAGAAATACAAATCTTTGTTGCTAAAACTCTATTTTATGTGATACAATTAAAATACCGTGGCGGGGTATGGCTAACTTTTTATAATTTGGAAAAAGGAGTAAATCGGATGAATTCTCTTGCAATAACAACTTCTGTTACTTTTTTAACTGCGTTTTCTGGTGGGTTATTATCTTTTTTTAGCCCTTGCGTTTTCCCTTTAATACCAGTTTTTTTCGCATTGGTGATCCCTGATATCTCAAACACTCGTTTGGTCATCAAAAGGAGTTTGGGCTTCTTTCTTGGTCTTTCTCTCTTTTTTGCCTTGTTAGGTAGTATTTCTGGTAGTATTGGTATGATGCTTGCACAATATCAAAGCGTTATTAACATATTTGCTGGTGTATTAATAATATTATTTGGATTTCTGTTTTTGATGAATAAAAGTTTGATTTCTCCAAAGAATATAGATCTAAAAAAATACAATAAAAATAATTCCTTTTTTTCCGCCTTCGTAATTGGAATTTTAATTTCTTTAGTATGGATCCCGTGCGCAAGTCCAATATTGGCTTCGATTCTAACCTTAGCAACGACTACAGGCCAAGCATTGAGAGGAGCTCTTTTGCTTTTTGTTTATTCTCTGGGAATTTCCATCCCGTTTCTATTCTTTAGCGGCATTGTCAGTAAAATATTATCTAAAGTAACTTTAGGAGAACCTAAATGGCAAAAATCCTTGAGAATTATTGGCGGTATTGCGCTTATGGTAGTGGGGACTATGGTTTCCTTTGGGATTTTTAACAATCTAAGTGTAATATAAAATGGAGGTGTGTTTTTTATGAAAAAATTTTTTGTTGCATTGTTATTTATACTACCAGTAATTACTATATTTCCTGTCCCGTTAGATGATTTTGTTTTTGAAAATTTCAATGATGCTTTCGAAGTTGCCAAGTTAACAAACAAAAAAGTTGTAGTTATGTTTTCATCACCCACGTGTCCAGTGTGTACTCAATTTAAAGAAACAACCTTGTTGGATGAAGAGATTCAAAAATGGCTACGCACAGAATTTGTTTTTGTTGAAATCTACCCTACGACGGAAAAAGCCACATTTCAAGGAGAAGAATATAATTATGGTCAGTTGTTTTATGCTTTTGGTGCCAGATATACACCAACCTTTGTATTCTTTGACGAACAACAAAATCCTTTTGGAGCAATTACAGGGGGATATCCAGCCGATATATTTATAGATATCCTGAAATATGTATCTTATGAAAAAAATGAAGAGATTAGCCTCGATAAATTTATAGAAGATGGATTAGGTAAAAACGTACATATTCTTCCAAAAACTCTTCACTTATCAAAAGATGAAATCGAAAGATTATTGGACTTGGATCCAAATTCCAAAGTCTATGAACCCGGTAAAAATTATGATCCGTATACAAATATAGTTTTACTTCAGAACAACACAAACGAACAAAACTTAGAGAATTTTTACGTGAAAATATTTGAATCTAAGAATTAGAAGGTTTTTTTCTGAAAAATAGTCCAATCTTGGGCTATTTTTCTAATATTTTGAGAATGTCTTCAAATTTTATATCGCCGTTAATGTTACCTCTTACTTCGCTTCCCCCACCTTTGATGTTGTTCTTTGTTTTTAATTTTTCTATTAACTCTTTACAGTTAATATTTTTTGAGAAAATAGAAAAGGTTTTGTTCTTCTCATCCTCAATAATGAGTGTATAATTTTTTAAATCGACGTATTTGTGTAAAAAATCTGCTGTTTCATCTTCTTTTTTATGGTAAACTACTTTGTTATTGTTCACAACTACCGGCTTTTCGATTAAATCTTTTGCAAGATAATAAGCATTTTTTTCTGCTAACTTTTTAATACGGTTCTTATAATCTTTGTTTTCATTTAATAGACTTTCTACTTTGTTTTCCAAATCATACAACCCAGATGTTAAGATAGAAGAAATGTTTTTTAAAATCGAATCTTTTTGTGAATAATCATTAATGGCTCTAAGACCCGCTAAAAAATATACCCTCGTTAAATTCCCTTTTACTTTTTCTGTATTTGTTATCTTTAAAAGATTGATATTTCCTGTGTTTTTCACATGGAAACCACCACAAGCAGATATGTCAAAATCATCGATTTTTATCAGCCTCACTTGACCACTTATTTTATCACTTAGAGGTTTTCTTAAATTGTATTTTTGGGCTCGTTCTTTATCCGTATATATTTCTTCCACTTCTATGCACTTAGAAATTATATCGTTTGAAAGTTCTTGGGCTTTATTCAACAATTCTTCTTCAATATTCTGTCCATCTAAATCTACAGTAGAATATTCTTCACCCATCTTGAAACTAACGGTTTTTAATGAAGCTATTCTTTCAAAAGCGGCTGACAATATATGTTGTCCAGTATGTTGCTGCGCTATGTCATATCTTCTTTTTTCATCTATTTCATAAAAATATTCACCTGGGTTTAAATATTTACTTAATACAATACCCGCTTCTGTAGGACTTAAAACTTCAGCGGTATCAATTTTACCCCTATCTCCAAGTTGCCCTCCTTTTCCATCAGGATAAAAAGGATTATTCTCTATGGTAGCAAAATAGTTATCCCCTTGTTTTATTACATTAATTATTTTCACTTTTTCACTCAAATTTAAAGCCTCCTTATCTTGCTTAGCGCCCCTGGCCCCGCTCAGTCCGTCCGCACCCAGCACTGTTCATTTTTTAAAGTCTTTAATTTTTATTCTTGGATTCTTTTTAAGATCATTTTATTATATAATATAATAGTTAGTAGAGAATCAAAAATCTTTGAGAGAGAGTTGAGTGCTTTGAGAAAATTCTTCGTAATTTTTTTCTTGATTATTTTGAGTATTAACATCTTCTCCAATTTAATAGTAAATAATTTTGAACATTCAGACATTATTGATTTTTTTGTAAATAAAAACACTGGCGATATTTCCACAATTGTAGAGAATAACTACCTTAAAACTTATGATTTGAAGGAAAAGTGCATTAATCGTTATTACTCAGCTTCTTCTATACCGACTCATGTAGAATGGATCCTCGACAATAAATATACTATAATCGCAGAAAGTAATGGGACAATAGAAGTGTTTAACAACGATACCTCTCTTCTTAATTACAAAATAAACGTAACCGACGAATCTATTTCCTCTTTATCTAGTTTTAGAGATAAAATAGTATTTACTTCCTTAGATAAAACGGTCTACGTATACAATATTACCAAAAGAAGGGTAGAATTTCAACGGAGGTTTTCAACTATACCAACGGTTGCAGAATTTTACGATGAGGGTACAATATTGGTAGCAGACCATTTAGGTAATATTTATTTGATTGATTATTTAAACAATAAAGAAGTAAGATCCATCAAAATTGATAATTATTCAATAATTAAATTAGCGATGGTAAATGATAATAAACTTGCTTTTTCAATGAATGGAAATATTTATGTATTGGATAAAGACTTGAAGATAATAAATTCTTTTTCATTAGGTTTAACAATTAAAGAGGTCGCTTTTTCACCATCGAATGAAAATTTTACTGTTTTGACTACGAATAATCAGATCATCCTTTTTGATTCTTCAACTTTAAAAATACTCCAAGAACTAAAGCTTGATAATTTTAATATAAAATCTCTTGAATGGAGTCATGACAAAAGCGATACACTTTACCTAAACGATGGAGTTAGTATATACTCTTTAAATGTCTATTCAAAATCAATTGAAAAATTATTGGAATTAAAAAAACCCGATGTTCTAAAAATTACAAGAAATAATAATCTTATTTATTACTTAACTTCCAACAGTGAAATAGGTGTTTTTAATATTGATTCAGGAGTAGTTGAGACTCATTTTTCTTTTTCTGAAGAAGTAGATGATTTTGAAATAACAAAAAATGGACATTTAATACTTTCAGAAAATTCTGGATACCTGTCGCTTTACGACCCTGAGGGTATATTAATAGAAAATAAGAAGATAAGTGATTTTAAATTAACCACTTTGGAGATTTCCCCTTCGGAAAAGTTCTTAATTGCAGGGGGATGGGAAAATAATGTTTATATACTTACACTACCTGATTTGAAGGTTTATAAAAAAGTTGAAAATCTTCATAAAAATTGGATAAAAGATATTTCTATCAATTACAACGAAAATAAAATAGCCATGGCAAGCTTAGATAAAAAGGTAAGCATATCAGATTTTCCAACCTTTAAAAATACAATTTACGTAGAAGAATTTCCCTACATTATTTGGTCACTGGATTGGGCTAATAATTCAAATTTTCTTGCTATGGGAGGATTTGAAGGGATTTTACGCTTATGGGATGGAAGGTTTAATCAATTATATAAAAAATTTGAGATTATTACAGCTCCAATAAAGGTAATTAAGTGGAGTCCCGATGATAACTACATAGCCACTGGAACAACTGATGGAAATGTCTATATATGGAACAGTAAAAATGGAAACTTAGAATCAACTATGAATATTTCCAATGGTGAAATTGTTGATTTAACTTGGAGTAATGATGAAAGGTATTTGTATGCCTTGAGTAAAGGTAATTTGTTGAGTCTTATAGATCTTCAGCAAAATAATATACCTTTGAAAAGTATTATTTTTGAAAAAGGATACTCTGTTTCCTATAGAAAAAATGGGGAGTATACCACTAATATCCCTGAACAAGAAGAAAGCAAATTTTTCTATAAAAATAATCCTATAAGCCTTTTCGAAGCTGTCACCTTTAAAAGGAAAGAATCTATAAACATTCCCGTATTAGAAGGACCGATTATAAACGTACCTTCAGAATTTTTGATCTCTGATAAAAACAACTCATTGCTTCTCAGTGCTTTTGATAATAATCTTATTACTAGAGTTGAAATATTGGGTCAAACTTTTTTTGTTAACAGCCAATCTTACTATCTATCGATGGAAATCAATCCCGAAAAGCTCAAATCAAATATGCTAGAAATAACAGCTTATGACAACGATGGAAACAAATCCACAAAATATGTTCATTTGAAGTTTGAGAATATATACCTGCAAGTATTCACTAATCAAGCAGAAATCACAAACGAGGAAGGAGAAATTATAGCTATTGCAAGCCGTGGAGACATTCTAAAATTAAAAGGAGTTTTAGGAGATACTTATAAAGTAGAATATATTGACAAAGAGGGATATATTAAAAAAGCATTTGTCGTGTTTTAAAAAAGCCCTCAAAGATGAGGGCTTTTTAATTTTATTATCTTAATTAAGCTTTTTGTGTTTTCTTACGTCTTTTTACCATACCAATGACAATTGGACTCGCAATATACAACGAAGAATAAGTTCCAATTATGACTCCCACAGTTAATCCAAATGCAAATGAAGCTATTGACCTACCTCCCAAAAGAAGCATAATAAAAACAACTATGAATGTAGTCAAGGAAGTGTTTAATGATCTTACAATAACTTCATTAATACTTTTATTGGTAACTCTCTCTATATCCATCCCACGATTTTTCGTCCTGTTTTCCCTTATTCTATCGTAAACAACAATGGTATCGTTTAAAGAATAACCTGCTAAAGTAAGAAATGCAGCTATAGCGGTTAAGTTCATTTCTATACCAAATAAGGAATAAAAACCTAAGGTGATTATAACGTCATGAGCTAAAGCTAAAATCGCTCCGACACCGTAGGAAAATTGAAACCTAATGGTTATATACGCTAACAAAACTATCAAAGCAATAATTACAGCATACCAAGCATACGATCGAATTTCCCTAGCTGCATAGCCTGAAACATCGTTGAATTGCTCAATAATTAGATTGGAATCAGGGAAAGACTGTTCTAAACTATTTATAAACGCTTGTTTTTCTTCCAAGGTAGGAAAGGAATCTCTTACTGTAATTATATAAAAGAATTGATCCGAAGTTCCTCCACCTGGGTTAGTTTGAATTATCTTAGCGGTGGCATAATCTGGATTTATTGTTTGTAAACCGTTTCTCAATTCATCTATTGTATAACTTTTATCAAAAGATACGATGATTTCACTACCACCAGAAAAATCAACTCCAAAATTAAAACCTTTTACAAAAATCACTATTACAGAAAAAAGTATCAAAGCAATTGATAAATAAATGAAAAAACTCCTCTTACCAACAAAATCTATATTTGGCATTATTTAGTCCCCCCCTTTTCCACAACAATTCCTTTCACATACTTTTCAGGCTTCAAAAAGTGGGAAGTACTTTCTAATAGCAACCTACTTACGACAAGGTTCGTGAACATTGCACCTAAAACACCTATTATGAGTGTGACCGCAAAGCCTCTAATACTTCCACTTGTTAAAAAGAATAAAACTAAACCAGCTAAAATAGTCGTTATATTGGCATCAAAAATAGTTGAAAAAACTTTATTAAATCCAAACTTTACTGCAGTTAAAGGGGGCCTTCCTATTCTAAGTTCCTCTTTTATTCTTTCGTATATAATAATATTTCCATCAACTGTGGTACCGAAAGTTAAGATTATTCCAGCGATACCTGGTAGAGTTAATATTGCTCCTGTCCAACTTAAAACTCCCATTAACAAAAGTGAATTATATATCAGAGCAATATCAGCAATTATTCCCATCCATCTATAAACTATAATCATGTAAATCATTACTATTATAAGCCCAATGATTCCAGCGTTTATAATTGTGGTCACAATATCTCTTCCCAAAGTAGGGCCAAGTGTTCTTTCTTGAAATTTAACCAAATCTACCGGTAAATTCCCTGACTTTATCAAAACAGCGATGTTTTGTGCTTCTTCCATACTTTCTATTCCGCTGATTTCAGCTCTTCCTTGCGATATCCTTTCTCTAACAACAGGTGCAATTATAACCTCATCATCTAAAATGATAGCAATCCTTTGGTTTATTAAATTTGCGGTAGCCAATTCAAATTTTTGCCTTCCTTCATTATTGAAATTTAAATTAACTACGAATCCTGCTCCTTGGCTATTAAGGGAAGCAACGGAATCCGTGACATCTAAACCGGTAATCTGAAATGGAGCATCTCCAAATTCGAAAACATTTTTTACCCTATACCAAAGGTTAGGGTTATTACTATCCTTAACGTAACTATACATTTCTATTTCTTCACCATTTATTTGTATAGTTCTATTTCTAGTAATTTCTGGAGTTGTTGTAGATTCCACAACTTCCAATACTTCTGCAAAGTAAAGTTTCCCCTTACTACCTATAAGTTCTTCAGCCCTTTGAGTATCTGATATACCTGGAATCTCAACACGAACTCTGCTTTCTCCACCGGAAACAACTTCGGAAACTATCGCCTCCGTGTAACCCGCATTGTCCATTCTTCTCCTTAGAACTGTGATTACATTATCTACAACCTCAGAAGTATTGACACCTTCAGGTACATCAAAGCTATATTCTAATAGCACCCCACCTTGAATATCCAAGCCTAAATTTATATTTGGGAAAAAACGTAGTATGCTTATATCATTCACATTACCCGATAAAGGTAGAATTAATCCTAATAGTGCAAAAACAAAAACTATTATAGTAAATAATATTCGTATTCTTCGATTTCTCAACTATTTCACCCCCTGAACAAAATCAATGTTAAAGAACTATTTATCATTTCCATCTTCATCTTCAGTTTCAGCTTCGGTTTCTTCTGGCTTTGCTTCGGGTTTATCAGTTTTAGAAAGAACCCCGGCAATGGCATTCTTTGTTATATCGATTTCTGTTTTGTCTGCCGTTGAAATTCTGATTCTTTCGTTGGTTATAGATATTATCTTCCCTATGATTCCTGATGATGTTACAATTTTATCACCTTTTTTTAAAGCAGAAAGCATTTCCTTATGCTTTTTCTCTTGTCTCCTTTGTGGGAGAAACAACAAAACCCACATCAATATTATTATTACTAAAAGAAGCAACATTCCACTTAGTCCACCACCACTTGCCGGGACCGCTTGTGCTTGTTCGACCGTGTTGGCAGCATCAGTAGCGCCTGCTGGGCCAAAGTTTATAAAATTTAATACTCTTTCTAACATAAATACACCTCCAAAATTATTCTTTAAAGAATTTTGTCGTTAAGCGTTTTTGTTATAATATAAGTTAATGCAAAAATTGCTTACTGTTAGATTGTATCATATTTTTCTTTTATGGTCAATGAATTCTTTACAACCAACTTGTCAAATAATTTTTGTTTATGTAATATTTCTTATATTTTATGTTATTATATATATGGTCATAAATTTTTTATGGTGACTTAAAATTGTATTAGGGGGGGTTTAGATGGATGAACCCGTATACGCAAAAATTATGGACGGAGACATAATCTTTTATTTTTCAAAGGGAAACACGCAAAAAGATCTTTTCGAACATTTTCAAAAAGAACTTGTTAAGATGAAAAGTTTTTTTAACATTGGGGATAGTTTTTACGTATATTTTGAAGACGGTTCTCAGCATAATTTATTAAATAGAATCGTAAAATTTGCTAACAGTCTTGAATTGAACGTTGCTGGAGCATATTTTGGAAAGCTTCCCGAAGGGAAAGTTGGAAACAAAGAGTTAACCCTTTCGAGTACCCAAATTTATAGAAAACATTTAAGATCAGGCCAAGTAATACAAAATCCTGGAGACATTATAGTTTTTGGAAATGTAAATCAAGGCGCAGAAGTGAACGCGGGTGGAAGTATTATAATATTTGGAAAGGTATTTGGAACCTTAAGAGCAGGAATTACCAACAAAAAAAACGCTTTCATTATAGCCTACGAATTGAATTCACCATTAGTAGAAATCGCGGGTATCCCTTTCTTCAACTATGAATGGCCAAAGTCACCTGTTTCAATAAGAATAGAAGAAAATAAAGCATTGGTTGAACCGGTTGAACTGTAAAAATATAGTGGAGCAAAGAGATATTAAATCAATTTTTTTAATCTTTAAAACACTATTTATCCTGTGTCAAAACCAAAAAGGAGGTCACGGATGGATACTTCTACTTTACTAAAAAATTTATCCAATACTTTTGGGGTGTCTTCTTTTGAAAATTACACCTTTCCTTTGATTGAAAAAGAATTAAAAAACATCTCACCAGATATAAAATTAGAAAAAGTAGGAATAGGCAATTTAGTGGCAACTTATGGAAATGAGAGTCCCAAAATTGCTTTTTTCGCACATGTAGACGAAATTGGAATAGTTATATCAAAAATAATCGATGAACACTTCGCTCGCATTTCTCCCGTTGGGGGAGTCGATCCAAGAACTTTGGTAGGAAAAAGGGTTCTTTTTAAAACAAAAGATTCAGAAAAAATAGGTGTAATAGGATTTTTAGCCCCTCACCTACAAAAAAAAGAAGATAGAGAAAAATCTCCCTCCTTTGATGAGCTCTTCGTTGATTTTTCAATTTCGGGGGGAACCAATAGTATCGACGTTGGCGATATGGGCGTTATACAAGTCCAGGCTGTTGAACTTGAAAATGGAAAGATATCAAATAAATCTTTAGACAACAGAGTAGGTGCTGCGGTACTAATTAAGTCTTTGGAGTACCTACAAAATCTTAAATTTGAAGGACAATTGATTTTATCTTTTAACAAAGGTGAGGAAGTGGGATTAGTTGGAGCACAAGGTAGCGCCCATCACATAATGCCAGATTTTGCCATAGTAGTTGATGTAACTTTTGGCGAAAAACTACCAGAAAACTTTGAGCCTATCAAGCTTGGTGAAGGACCAGTTATAGGTATAGGTACCACCGTTACCAGAAGTATTTTCGAAGAACTAACAAAAACTGCAAAAAGTAACAATATCAAATACCAATTAGAAACTTTTACTAGAGGCAGTGGCACCGAAGCGGATGTAGTTCAAATATCTTCTACCGGAGTAAAAACAGGTGTTGTTTCAGTTCCAATCCTTAACATGCATTCTCCCAACGAGGTTGTAGATGTAAAAGATGTGGAAGAAAGCGCAAAATTATTATCTTTCTTTGCTTTAAACACCAGCTTAACTTGGAAAGGAAGTAGAAATTTATGAGGAAGTATTTAAAAGACTTAACTAATCTTGCCGGTATATCTTCAAGAGAAGAAAAAATAAGAGAGTACATCAAATCAAATGTTGCCAACAAGGTCGATGAAATTACCGAAGACAACATGGGAAACCTAATTTGTTTAATTAAAGGTAAAGATTCTTCCAAAAAATTAATGCTTGACGCACACATGGATGAAGTTGGCTTTATGATCACCAGAATAAATGAAGACGGTACTTTTGGCATATCTCCCGTTGGAGGAGTTGACCCAAGGGTAGTAAAAAGTCAGAGATTTAAAATCGAAGAAAAAATATCTGCTGTTGTCAATTCTACACCCATTCACTTAGAAAAAGAAACCGACAAAGTTGAGCAGTATGAAAGTATAAGGGTCTACGCTGGATTTTCCAACAAAGAGGAAGCATCTAAAAAGGTCCATTTGGGCGATATGGTTACATTTGATACTACTTATTATGAGGAAAATAGCTATGCTGTAGCCAAAGCCTTTGATGATAGGGTTGGATGTTCTATTATGATGGATATAATTGACTATTTTTTTGAGAACAACGAGAAACCTCTTTACGATACATACTTCAATTTTGCTACTCAGGAAGAAACGGGGTTGAGAGGTACAGGAACTGCAGCTTCAAAAATACAGCCAAATTTCGCTATCGTATTAGAAGGTACAACTGCTGGTGACAACCCTGAAAACACCCCGGATAAATGGGCAACCCATATCGGAAATGGGCCCGTCTTAACATTCATGCATAGCGGTTTAGTACTCAACAAAGAAATCTTCGAAAAAATTGTAGATACTGCAAAGAAATTAGGTATTAAATTTCAATACAAAATGCGAACAGCAGGAGGAACAAACGCCGCCAGACTCGCAAAGACCCTTTATGGAATTCCAGCAGGGGTAATATCCGTTCCATGCCGATATATTCATTCTCCACAATCTATAATGAATTTACAAGATTATGAAAATACCTACCAATTGGTAAAACAATTAGTCGTTAATACACCATTTTAAGAGAGGTGGCAAAAAAATTGAAAGAGCTAATAAAAAATATTACGGAACTTTATGGACCAAGTGGAAGAGAAGATCAAGTGAGAGATTTTATAAAAGAACAGATCAAAGATCATGTGGATGATATTAAAACAGACAAGTTAGGAAATCTTATCGCCACAAAAAAAGGCAACTCTGGAAAAACCATATTATTTGACGCTCACATGGATGAAATAGGGGTTGTTGTTACACACATTTTAGACAAAGGCTTTTTAAAAGTAGAACAAGTCGGCGGTCAAAACCCTGTAAATTTGATCGGTTCCAGGTTGATTTTTAATGGAAGAATAGGGGTTGTTGGAGTTGAGGGAGAAAGTGAAAAAGAATTAAAAGATAATTATAAAAACTTATCTTTAGACAATATATTTGTTGACATAGGCGTATCTTCAAAAGAAGAAGCGGAAAAAATTGCTCCTATTGGCACTTTTGGAACCTTTGCCGAAGGTTTTGTCGATTATGGTAATTATTGTATGTCAAAAGCCATGGATGACAGGATTGGATGCGCTATTTTAATAGAAACTATCAAAAATATGAAAGATAATCAACACACAGTTTTATTTGCTTTTACTGTCCAAGAAGAAGTAGGTTTAGTCGGATCTTTTGTTTCGGCTTATGATTACGAAGTCGACAGAGCAATAGCTATAGATGTCACGGATTCCTTGGATACTCCTAAGGCTCTTAAAAGAATGAGCATGGCTTTGGGAAAAGGACCTTGTATTAAAATAAAAGACAATCTTTCTGTAAGTGACAGAGAAGTTGTAGAATGGATAAAAAATGCTGCTTTGGCAAACAACATACCCTATCAGTTCGAGGTATTAACCTTCGGAGGAACAAATGCCGCGGGCTATCAAAGAACTAAATCTGGAATTCCTAGTGGTACTATTTCTATTCCTACTAGATACATACATTCACCTCACGAGATGTTATCCTATAGCGATGTTGAAAACACGGTGAAACTGTTGAATACGCTTAGTAAAACGAATTTTTAGAAGCTTATTTTTTACGTTTGAGGAGGAAAATCATGGTCAATGTAGCGTTAATAGCTCACGATAAAAAGAAGTTAGACCTTGCGCTCTTTGCCAAAGAATGGAAGGATGTATTTAAAAATTGCAAACTTTATGCTACAAAAACCACTGGAAAGATTTTAAAAGAAAAAGTGGGGTTAGAGATACAAACTTTTGAATCTGGACCATTGGGAGGAGACTTACAAATAGGCGCTCTAGCTGTCAGTGGGAAAATAGATTTTGTGATCTTTTTAAGGGATCCATTGACTGCCCAACCCCATGAACCTGATGTATCCGCTGTTTTACGGATTTGCGATGTACACAATATTCCACTTGCTACTAATTTAGCATCCGCTGAAGCAATAGTTCTCGAAATTCAAAAAAAGCTTAATAATTAATGTTTGTTATCTTGAAGATCAATTTGTTGATTACCCGTACTTAACGGTAGTACAACATTTGGCAATGCCGACTTCATTAAAATTTCGTTCAAATATATTCTAATATAGGGCCAAAGAACATCATCAACAAAATTTTTAAGGAAATACTTTTTGGCCCTTTTGTTTTTTGAAAAACTTTCGAAATCCATATCCGTTTCGAAAATTTCTCTGAAGGTTAGAACGTAGTAAGCTATCCTCTTTTTTTCTCCTTCTAAAAAAATTCTGTAAGTAACAATTAAGTTTAAGTCTCTATTTTTTTGTTCATATACATATCCTCTTTCGATCGCTATTTCAGTAATTTTTTCAACTACTTCTTTGCTTGTTCTCTCCAAAAATTCACTTTCCAAAAATATATTCTTTAGAATTATGTCTTTCAATAGGTTTATTTTTTTTTCATCATTTTTCATAAAACTCCTCCCACAGTTTATCAATTATTGTCTTTAGAAATTCTAAAACTTTATATATAACGGCTTTTTATAATTTTATGTGAAAGATTTTTTCAAAATTATCATTTGTAGAAAACTCATCTGTGTTTATCTCTTTATTATCTTTAAATTCAAAATACAATTTGATATTCCCCTCCAATACCTCTGCCAATCTTTGCAAAAACAAATATGTTGGATTGTAGTTCCCTTTTTCAAATTTAGAAATTATCGCCTGCGTTGTCCCCATCCTCTCAGCTAAATCTTTTTGTGTAATTCCCATTTGTAACCTTCTTTTTTTAATCTCATATACCAAGTCTAATAAAGCTTTCTTATCTATAGCTTCCCATTTCTTCTCATTTTCATTCAAAGTTTTCACCTCCAATCTCACTATATTTTATTATACAGCTTTTAGAAATTCTAAAACCTATTTTAAAGAGAATTTCTAGAATTCAAAAATTTTTAAACGTCCCCCCACAAGATTTTTGAAAACATACTATTAGCAAACTAATTATATTATAAAATATCTTAAAAGATTTTTAATTTTATATTTTTACTTAATTGTAACTTACTTATATTCTAAAAAGATTAAAAATGTGTTATAATATTTATCGCAATGATGAACAAAATAATTTACAATGAGAAGAAGGGAGTGAAACAGTGGAATTCTTCGAATATATTTCTAGTAGTTCAAGTATCATAATTAGAGAGTTTCTAAATCATTTGAAAATCATAGGTTTATCTTTACCTTTTTCTATAGGTATAGGAGTACCTACAGGAATTTTTATATCAAGGCATCCTAAAGCCGCAAACATAGTTATCTACATTGCCAGTATTCTGATGACTATCCCAAGTTTGGCCCTTTTTGGGATTATGGTTGTAATTTTGTCTCCTTTTGGAGCTGGCTTAGGGGTTACACCTGCCGTGATTGCTTTGATTATATACTCTTTACTTCCAATTATAAGAAATACATTAACAGCTATTCAAGCTCTTGACCCACAAATGATAGAGGCTGCTAAAGGAATGGGAATGACCGAATCTCAAATATTATTCAAAATCCGTTTACCTTTATCGATCCCTACTATAATGTCTGGGGTAAGAAATGCTGTAGTAATGGGAGTCGGCGTTGCTACTTTAGGATATTTTGTTGCTTCAGGAGGATTAGGATACTTTATTTTTGCTGGGTTAAGCAGGTCACGGTATCCAATGGTAATAACGGGGGTAATATTGGTCTCAATTTTGGGTGTTTTAGCTAATTATCTTTTACTAAAATTTGAGGATTTAATTACTCCAAAGGGTCTTAAAATTAAAGAATAAGATAAAAATCATAGGAGGAACATTAAAATGGCAATAAAATTAGTTGATCTCACAAAAAAGTATGGTGATTTTACCGCCGTTAATAATTTAAATATCGAATTTGAAGACAATAAATTAACTATTCTAATAGGTCCGTCTGGATGTGGAAAAACAACTACCTTAAAGATGATCAATCGTTTGATTGAAAGAACATCCGGCGATATCCTCTTCGATGGAAAATCGATTGACGATATAAATCCCATACAATTAAGAAGAAGTATAGGTTACGTAATACAAGAAATTGGATTATTCCCTCATATGACTGTATTCGATAACATTGCTGTGGTTCCAAGGCTTTTGAAATGGACTGAAGAAAAAATAAAAAAGCGGGTATACGATCTATTAGATTTAGTAAACCTTGATCCAGACGTTAACGCTTATAAGTTTCCAGCACAACTATCTGGAGGTCAAAGACAGAGAGTGGGAGTAGCAAGGGGACTTGCAGCTGATCCTGACATATTGCTCATGGATGAACCATTTGGTGCGATTGATCCTATAAATAGAGAAACATTACAAGATGCATTTCTTGAAATTCAAGAAAAGATCAAAAAGACTATTATATTTGTCACACATGACATAAGGGAAGCTATTAAATTGGGTGATAAAATTGCGATCTTCAAAGACGGTGAATTAGTACAGTACGATGATACACAAAATATTGTTCAAAACCCGAAAAACGATTTTGTTAAGGACATATTGGGGGAAGATAGCCAATTCAAAGCTTTGGAATTTGTTAAGGTTAGCGAAGGATTGTATAAAGACATTCAAGTCTTTAAAATTGATGAGGATCTTTCAAAGATTAAAAATACAGTACAGAGTAATTATCCTATCACCATTTTTGTTGATAAAAATAACAACTATAAAGGGTTTATAGAAACTAAAAGAGTGAATAGAATTAATGATTCATCTAAATTGAAAAGTTCTTTGAAAAAAGATCACGTTACGGAAAAATCAAGCCTTTATGAAGCATTAAACAAAATACTAAGTTCTTCAAGTACAAATATCCCGGTGGTTACAGATAAGCAAAAGGTAATAGGGGTGATCAACTTAAAAGCTATATTTGAACAAATGTCAAATAAAGAAGAGGTATGAGGAGGATAATATGGAATTTTTTACATACGTTGCTGAAAATCTTGGCTATATAGGAATAAAGGCTATGGAACATCTTTATTTGTTCGCAAGTTCGTGGGCAATTGCTATCATTGTGGGAATGGCAATAGGAATCTATGTTACCCGCCCAGGAAGAGAGAAAAGTGGAAGAATAGCCCTTTCTATTACAGGAATAGCCCAAGCCGTACCAAGCATTGCTGTTATTGCCCTCGTTTTTTTATTCATGGGAATAGGTCCTGCCCCTGCGATTTTCGCTTTATTTCTATATAGTATAGTGCCTATAACTTTTAACACTGCATCTGGGCTTTTCGGCATCGATAAAGGCATGATTGAAGCAGCAAGAGGCATGGGAATGACTAACAGGGAAATCTTGTGGAAAGTAGAAATTCCAAACGCGATGCCAACTATTTTTTCAGGAATAAGAAATGCAGCCATAATAAATTTAGGAACAGCTACAATCGCATCTGCTATAGGAGCTGGAGGATTGGGAGAGTTAATTTTTATAGGTCTAGGGACTTTTAAATTCGAGATGATATTAGCTGGAGCTATTCCGGTATCCATAATGGCCGTTTTAATTGATTTCGTTCTTGCAATAATACAAAACAGAATGACTTCGGAAGGTATTAAGTTACAAAAGGAATAGTGAAAAAATTTTAAATGGAGGTGTTAACATTGAAAAAATTGGCAGTACTTATGTTAGTTGTAGCGTTTTCTTTAACTGCGCTATTTGGTGCAACTTTAACCGTAGGTGCAAAAAACTTCACAGAACAGTATGTCCTTGGAAATTTGGCTGCACTGCTACTTGAAGAGAACGGCTTTAACGTTGTTGAAAGGTTCGGCCTTAGTTCTCTCGTCGCTAGACAAGCTTTGACAACAGGACAGATCGATTTATATCCAGACTACACTGGAACCGCTTGGGTAACTTACCTAGAACAAGAAGAATTAATCACTGATCCAGACGAACTTTTAGAAAAAGTCAGAGAATTAGATGCCAAAAATGGTATTGTTTGGCTTGATAGAATAAACGCTAACAATACTTATGCCCTTGCTATCCGTCAAGAAGATTACGAAAAATATGGTTTCGAAACCCTCTCTGATTTAGTTGCTTACTGGAACGAACATCCAAAAGATTTTGTAGTAGGAGTTGGTTATGAATTCTATGAAAGACCTGATGGCTTCTTTGCCTTTGCTGACCACTATGGTTTAGATATTCCTGATTCCCAAGTGTCAACTATGCAAGATGGATTAACCTACGAAGCAATTGCAAATAATAAGATAGATATCGCTATGGTTTTTGCTACCGATCCAAAAATTTTAAGATACAACCTACATGTACTAGAAGACGACCGAAACTTCTGGCCTTATTACCATATCTCCTTTGCAGTTAGAAAAGACGTCCTAGATGAATACCCTGAAATTGAAGAAATTTTGAGACCTCTTACACTTTACCTAAACCAAGACATTTTAATAAGGCTGAACTACAGAGTAGATGTTGAGGGTGTTGAACCAGAAGTCGTTGCAAGAGATTATTTAGAAGGGTTAGGTTTGATAGAATAATCTTCGGTCACCACATTAAAAGCCAGGAATCTCCTGGCTTTTCACTTTCTTAAAGAGTTCGACAATCTTGACCCAACAAATTGAATTATCTGAGTTAAGAAGATTAATATTGCCACGTCGTATAGAAGCACATCCATTCTAAACCTTTGATATCCGTAATTTATCGCCATTGCACCAAGACCTCCGGCTCCCACAGCTCCTGCTATGGCCGTATAGGTTATTAAGTTTATAATCAACAAAGTAATATTTGAAACCATCTCTGGGGCAGTTTCGGGTAGTAATACTTTCAAGATAAACTGTCTGTTGGTCATACCCATAGATACAGATGTGTCTAATAATCCTTGTGAAAGATTGTTAAAAGAAGTTTCAGCCAATCTCGCCATAAAAGGAATCGCTGCTATAGACAATGGCACAATCGCTGCGGTTGAACCAATTATTGTTCCTGTTAATAATCTAGTTAAAGGGATTATCAAAATAATAAGGATGATAAAGGGTATTGATCTAAATATATTGACAATCCAATCTAAAACGGTATACCAAGATTTTGCAGCTTTCTTATCACTCTTAGACAACATGTAGAGTGCTATACCCAAAGGAATACCTAACAAAATGGCTATAAAACCAGAAACAAAAGTCATGTATAACGTTTCAAGAGTAGCAATAAATAGATCTTGGATCATTTATTTCAACACCTCAACTTTGTAAACATTTGCAGAGAGTTCTTCTAAAAACTTTTCCATTTCCTTCTGCGTAGAAATAACCTCAACTATTAAAGTCCCATACGGATTGTCTTTCAAATGTTCTATCTTACCGTAAAGTATATTCAATGTGATGTCATATTTTTTGGTAATATTATGTAAGATAGGTTCGTGTGTTTTTTCTCCCCAAAAAACTATCTTTATCAACCTATCGTTTTCTCCCTTAACCACCTCTTTTACCCTTTTCCAATCTATGTTTATTTCTTGATAAAATTCTTTATTCAGTTCATTTTCTTTTTCAATAAAAAACTCGTGAACTTTACCAAAAAAATCAACGGTTCCATTTTTTAAATAAACAACTTTATCACAAATCTTTTTAATCACATCCATCTCATGAGTAACAATCAAAATTGACTTTTTCATACTCTTATTGATTTCCAATATAAGATCTAAAATTCTCTGTGTTGTGCTTGGATCTAAAGATGATGTGGGTTCATCAAACAAAATAATATCAGGATTATTTATCAATGCCCTTGCTATAGCTGTTCTTTGCTTCTCTCCTCCCGATAACTGTGAAGGATAAGAATCCTTTTTATGAAGAAGGTTGACCTCTTCCAATAACTTATTAACACGAACTTCTATTTCTTTTTTAGGTACCTTTTCAATTTCAAGGGGAAGAGACACATTTTCATATACCGTTCTAGAACTCAACAAGTTGAAATGTTGGAATACTATACTAATCTTTTTTCTCACGTTTCTCAATTGGTTATTATTTAATTTTGTTAGATCTACTTTATCCAAGAAAATTTCCCCGGAAGTAGGAGGTTGGAGCAGGTTCATCGTTCTCAAAAGAGACGTTTTACCCGCTCCAGATAACCCTATAATCCCCAGAATTTCTCCATCTTCAACTGTAAAATTTACGTTTTTTAAGACATGATTTTTGTCATCATATATGAGATTAAGATTTTTTATTGTTAACAACTACGTTTCTCCTTTTGTATTATTTTATGAAAGTTCAAAATACAGGTACTACCGCACCATTATAATTTTCTAAAATAAATTTTCTAACCTTATCGGTTGTTAAAACTTCAACCAAAGCTTTTACTAGTTCATCGTCGACACGGCTTTCTTTTACAGCTATTACGTTGGCATATGGAGATTGAGCCCCTTCAAAGAATACCGCATCTTCCAATGGATTCAACCCAGCTTCTATAGCATAATTTGTGTTAATTATAGCCCCGACAACATTTTTATCTTCCTTATAAGTCCTAGGCAAATACGGTGCTTCAAGCTCTTTGAATACCAAACCGTATGGATTTTCAACAATATCCTTGATAGTTGCCACTAAAGGATCCTCTCTCTCCCTAAGCTTAATCACTCCATATTCTTGAAGAAGCAACAAAGATCTACCTTCGTTGGTAACATCGTTAGGAACTATGATTAAATCGCCTTTTTCAAAGTCATTTAAATCTTTTTTCAAATAAAACCCCATAGGTTCAACATGGATCTTAGCAGCAGATACCAAGTCTGGCAACTTGCGTTCCCTTTTAAAAGTTTCTAAATATGGCTCATGTTGAAAATAATTCGCATCTATAGAACCATCTTCCAAAGCCAAATTAGGTTGAACATAATCTGTAAAAATCACTATCTCCAGTTCGACACCCGTTTTTTCTTTGAAATCATCTTTTACGAACTCTAAGATCTCGGCATGGGGAACTGGAGTAGCTCCAACTTTGAAGGTATTACCACCAAGACCAAACAAAGCATACCCTTCCACGAAAAACAATGTTAAAAAAATAAATAAAGAAACCAAAACCTTTACTACACTCTTACTTCTTTTCATACTAAATCCCTCCCTCGTAATATATGTTTTAGTGCCCTGTCACCCCGTAACCCTTTTAAAATCATAATCTTATTCTTGAAAAAACTCTCTAATTAGAACTTTATATGAAAAACCTCTTCCGGTAGAATGGAAGAGGTTTATATTTTATGATTTTTATCCTCTCCTTATCTCCCAGAATTACTCTGCAGGATTTGGCACCATTGCATAATTTTGTTAAATTATGCAGGTTGCCGGGCTTCTTCGGGCCAGTCCCTCCGCCTCTCTCGATAAGGAATCAAAACTTATTAATTTAACCTATACTATCATATTTCTTTTTGAAAGTCAAGCCAATTTTATCTCTTTTGCCATCGCTTTTGCCAATTCACTTAATTTCTTAAAATCTTCCTCTTTTGCGGATAACCTTGCTTCAACGGGTTCAGCAACAAGCGGCCATTTCATTTGCTCATTATACTTGACTATAGTAGATACTCCGCCTCCGCTCCAACCATATGTACCAAAGATACCTAAAACATGATTTTTTATATTGGTATGAGCCAACCATTGAACTAACGATTCCATATAAGGAAAAAGACCTTGGTTATACGTTGAGCTTCCAAGTATTAGCCCCTTGTATCTCCAAATCTCGTTAATTATATAAGAAATATGCGTTTTTGATACATTCATTATTTTGATCTTTTTAATGCCTTCTTCAGCCAATTTTCTTGCAACATAATCTGCCATTTCTTCTGTATTACCATACATCGAACCGTAAGCTATTACAACACCTTCTTCGGTTTCGTATTTACTCCACTTATCATACAAAGAGTAAATTCTGTCTGGATTTTTTCTCCAAATTGGTCCATGTGTAGAAGCGATTATTTTTATATCTATATTAGCTTCATTTAATTTATTTAACGCCCTTTGTACCATAGGAGAGAACTTTCCGACGATATTAGAAAAATATCTTCTGATTTCATCTTCAAAGAAATCTATCTTTACTTCATCGTCAAATATTCCTCCATCTAAGGTCCCAAAGCCACCAAAGGCATCACCAGAGAACAGAATTTTATCTGTTTCATCATAGGTCACCATCGTTTCTGGCCAATGAACCATCGGAGTCAGATAAAACTTCAAATTATGCTTTCCTAAATTCAAAGATTCACCATCTTTTATCTCGTGAAAATTATCTTTAACCTTATAAAGGTTTTCTATAAATTGAAAAGTGGTTCTATTACCTACAATTTTTAAATTAGGAAATTCTTGCAGAAGTTCTGGAATAGCTCCAGAATGATCAGGCTCCATATGATTGATGATTAAATAATCAAGAGGTTTACCGTTTAAAAGATGCCTGATTTTATCAAAAAACTCAGTCACCTTCCATTCTTTAACCGTATCGATTAAAGCTGTTTTTTCATCTAAGATTAAATAAGAATTATAACTAACCCCTCTTTCAAGGGGCCATAAACCTTCAAAAAGCTTCGTGTCTCTGTCGTTTACCCCAACATAGTAAATACTATCGCTAATTTTTATGGAAACATTCATACTTTCATCCTCCTTTGAATTTTAAGTTTTAAAGTTAGCTTACTCAACTTCTCTAATATTTTGTCGTTCTGATTTTGATATAATCGAATGAGGTAGGAATCTTTTCCAGCCTTTTCTTCAAAATATATTTTATCACATAATCCAGCTCATTTTATGGTTGATTTTAACTAACTTTCACCTTACAAATCGTTAAATTGTTTGAAGTTCCTTTTTTTTCAAGGCAATATTATCAAAATAAAACAATTCAAAATTTTGTAAATTATTATCTTTTTTGTCGTGTTATAATGTAAATAACGATTGAATTATAAAATATTCTAGAAACACTGTGGGGTGGGGAGCGGGGCGAAGGGGCGCTAACCTAAAGGCTGTAATTTTAAACAAATGAGGAGGAAAGATATGGAAGAAAGAATTCACAACTTCGATACTTTAATGGTTC